>CAZIQJ010000078.1:0-9362 GCA_964541285.1 uncultured bacterium
TCCTGCTGCCACTAGCCTTTCCGTAACTCCTTTCAAATAAAATACTTAGGAAATCTCCCTTTTTTGCCGATGATAGCTGTTGACTAGATATGACATGTCATGGTATCTAGTTACCACTGCGAAAGGGCGTATCCAAATGGAAATCCGGGAAAATGAAGTCTACACACCCAAAGAGACCCAGAAGCTTCTGAAGGTCAGTTCCAGCACCATGACACGACTGATCAAGAAGGGACTGATCCGTGCCGCCAAGGTGGGAAAACAGTACCGCATTCTGGGCCGCGATATTCTGCGCATGCTTTCGCCGGAACTCGAGGACAAAGTCGGAAAACTTTATAACAAGGGCCGCCGCTGGATACACGATGAAGATGTTCCGGGCAAGGCGTCCTGACAGGAGAGAACATGGTGCAGCTGGCTGAAAAGAAAATCCAGGCGGGAAACAAGACCATCGGTGAAAAAGAACCTGTTTTCATTATCGCGGAAGCGGGCATCAACCACAATGGCGATATGAAACTGGCGCGCCAGCTGGTGACCGAAGCAAAAAACAGCGGCGCGGACGCCATCAAGTTCCAGACCTACCTGACTGAAAAACGCGTTCCCAAAGACAGTCCGATTTTCGGCATTCTCAAGCAGTGTGAACTTTCCTTTGAAAACCAGCGCGAGCTTTCAAAGTTCGCAGCCGAACAGGGAATTCTTTTTTTCTCCACGCCTTTTGACACGGAAAGCGCGGACTTCCTTGCAGACATCAAGGTCCCGCTGTTAAAAATCGCTTCTTTTGATATCGTGAATAAAAAGCTGGTTCAGCGCGCGGCGGAGAAGAAAATCCCTATGATTGTTTCACGCGGTATGGCCAGCGAAGCAGAAATCGCGGCCGCAGTCGACATCATGAACCGCGCGGGAGTGGATTTCGTGCTTCTGCACTGCATGTCCTGCTATCCCAATCTTGAGAAAAACGCCAACCTCGCGGTCATGGCCTCGTTGCGCGAGCGTTTCAACTGCCTGACAGGATACTCGGACCACACGCTGGGCATCCGCGTGCCGGTGCTTTCTGCCGCGGCGGGAGCTGTCGCAGTTGAAAAGCATTTCACGCTCGACACCAAAATGGCGGGACCGGACCATACGCTTTCCTGTGACCCTAAAATGATGAAGGATATGGTCAGCCAGATCCGCGAAGTGGAGGAAATCCTGGGACAGGGCGAAATCCGGCTTTATGAAGTGGAGAAACCCATTGTGCAGTACCGGAGGCCTTCATGAACGTCGTCGCCATTGTCGCGGCGCGGCTGGGCTCCTCGCGCCTTCAGGGGAAAGTCCTTCGTCCCATTGTCGGTGTTCCCATGCTCGAACTCCAGATGCGCAGGCTCCAGAAATGCAGGACCCTGAACCAAATCGTCATCGGCACTACGGACAACCCCAACGACCAGGCCCTGGTGGATTTCGCAAAGTCCAAAGGCTTCAGCTGGGGCATCGGATCTGAAGAGGACGTCCTGGGGCGTTACCACAAAATCGCGGCCGAGTACAAGGCGGACGTAATCGTGCGTTTGACCGGGGACTGCCCGCTGATCGACCCTGAAGTCACGGACGGCGTGGTAAAGATGCATACCGACGCAGGGAATGATGAAACCAGCAATGTCATCCGCCGGACTTTTCCCCGCGGCATGGACACTGAAGTTTTGTCCCGAGCATGCCTTGACCGGATAAACAAGGAAGCCCAGGACAAAATCTACCGCGAGCATGTCACGAATTATATCTATGATCATCCGGAAAAATTCAAGCTGGGGAACTATGAAACAAAAAACGACCGCTCCGACCTGCGCCTTTGCGTGGACACGGAAGATGACTATAAGGTCGTGGCCGGCGTCTTCGATGGGATTTACCACAAAAACCCGGACTTCCGCCTTAAAGACGTTATCGAGTACCTGGACGCGCATCCTGAACTGGCAAAGCTCAACGCGCATATCCAGCAGGCCAAAATCTTCAAAGTGAGGACGCAGGCGTAATGAGATTCCTTTTCCGCTGCGACGGCGGCAATATGCCCGAGTACGGTACCGGACACATTGTCCGCGACCTGATTCTCGCGCGCCTTCTCAAAAAAGCCGGGCATGAAGTCCGTTTCGCTTTCCAGAAGGACGAGAAAGGTTTCGCCCTTCTCTCAGAAGGCGGATTTCCCGTCACGCGCCTCCCTCAATCCGGCAGCGAAGCTCCCGCTCTAAAAAAAATCATCCGTTCCTTCAAACCTGACGTTCTGGTCATGGACCACCTGAACACTGACAAAAAGTTCATGGCGTCCCTCAAGACTCCCGGCATGATCCTGTGCACCCTGGACGATCAGGGAAGCGGGGCCGCTCTGGCTGACCTGTGCATCAACGCCATGGTCCGCGGCGCAAACACGCCGTATCAGGGAAATGACTATGTGATTCTTCCGGAACGCGCCATGAAAAAGAAAAAGATCAGCCGCGCCTGCAGAAAGATTTTTGTTTCCTTCGGCGGCTTTGATTTTCTGAAGCTCACGGAAAAAACCCTGGAAGGCCTCAAGGGCTTTCCCGCCGGCGCTGAAATCCAGGTCGTGGGCCGTTCCGTGGAAGCTCCGGCCGGAAAATTTTCCGCGTCCGGCAATGCGGTTACTTTTATTCCAAAAGTAAAAGACTTTGACGGCCTGCTTGAAAAATCCGACCTGGCTTTTGTTTCCGGTGGCCTGACGCTTTTCCACGCGCTTTCAGCAGGCGTTCCTTCTGTCGTCATGAACCAGTACGAACACCAGTGCCACACTGCCAAACGCCTTGAGAAATCCGGCGCGGTCATTGACATGGGCATGGGCAGCCGCGTTTCTCCGTCGCAAATCACCACCGTGGCCCGAAACCTTTTAGAAAACTTCGACGCCCGCCGCCGGTTGAGCATGACTTCCCAGACCCTTGTGGACCGCCAGGGCGGAGACCGGGTCGCGCATTTGCTTGAAGTGGTCAAGAAGCTGGACTGGGACACGAAGTTTTTCAAAAAAAATATCGCGCGCCTGTTCCCCGTACGCCTGACGCCCGCCATTCTGGATTACGCGCTGAAATTCTCGAAACGGGAGAAAATCGACTGCCTGTATTACCTTGCCGACTGCCATGACTCCCAGAGCGTGGTCCTCGCAGAAAAAGCAGGCTTTCACTTTGTGGACATCCGCCTTTCATTCATCCACGACCTCCGCTCTCGTCAGGGGAAGGCGGCCAAAACACCGGTACGCATCCGCCCGTCCAGACTTTCAGACATTCCTGCTTTGAGAAAAATCGCTGCCGGAAGCTACGCGGCAAGCCGGTATTTCTTTGACCATCATTTTCCGACTGAGATTTGCGCGCGCTTTTACGGAGACTGGATTGAGAAAGCCTGCCGCAACCCCAAAACAAAAGTTTTCGTGGCGGAAGAACGCGGAAAAATAGCGGGCTATATTTCCTGTGAAATGGTCAGTTTTGCCAAAGGCCTGATCCCGCTTGTGGGCGTCGCGGATTCCCATCAGGGCATGGGCGTCGGGTCTGTTCTGGTGGAAAAAGCCCTGGACTGGTTCCGCAAATCCGGCGCGCTCCAGGCCGAAGTCGTGACCCAGGGCCGCAATTACGGCGCCCAGCGCCTGTACCAGCGCTCGGGCTTTGTGACTCAATCAACACAGCTGTGGTACCATAAATGGTTTTCATAAGGGGAATCTTATGACAATGACTTCCAAAGAACTGCCCGCGCTTGAAGGCGGCAAACCTGTACGTGATGAATACCTTCTTTTCGGCGCTCCGCTTCTGGAAGAAGATGAAATCCAGGAAGTCGTGGCCACGCTTCGCTCCGGCTGGATCGGCGCAGGCCCCAAGACCCGCCAGTTCGCCAAAGATTTCCGCGAATACGTCAATGCGCCTTATTCCATCGCCACCAATTCCTGCACTTCCGCGCTCCATCTGAGCCTTGCGGCCTGCGGCGTGGGTCCGGGTGATGAAGTCATCACCACGGCCATGACCTTCGCGGCCACAGCCAATGTCATCATCCACCAGAACGCGCGTCCGGTTTTTGCGGACGTCGCGCCCAACTCCTTTCTGATTGATCCGAAAGAAATCGAAAAGAAAATCACTTCAAAGACCAGGGCCATTATTCCGGTCCACTTCGCCGGACTTGCCTGCGACATGGACGCCATACTGGCCATCGCCAGAAAGCACAAGCTGTTTGTCATTGAAGCAAACGCGTGGGGAATATAGGCGATTTCGCGTGCTTCAGCTTTTATGTGACCAAGAACGTGACCACAGGCGAAGGCGGTATGGTCACCACGCGGCATGAAGAAATGGCGAAGAAGATCGAAACCATGGCGCTTCATGGCCTCAGCCTGGACGCATGGAAACGTTTTTCAAGTGAAGGCTTCAAGCATTACGATGTCGTGTATCCGGGCTATAAATACAACATGACCGATATCGCGGCCTCACTGGGTCTGCACCAGCTTAAAAAGCTCGATAAATTCATCGAAATCCGCAAACAGATCTGCGCGGCCTACCAGAAGCATCTGCCGGAGCTGGATGCCTTTATCCTGCCGCAGGACCATGGGCAGGGCAGACATGCCTGGCATCTTTACACCGCGCTGCTCAAGCCGGGCGTACTGAAAATCACGCGCGACCAGTTCATCGGCGCGCTGCACAAGGAAAACATCGGCGTGGGCGTGCATTACCGCGCCGTGCCGCTGCATCAGTACTACCGGGAGAACTTCGGATACAAGCCCGGAGATTTTCCCAACGCCGAATTCATTTCCGACAATGAAGTGTCTTTGCCGCTGTCCAGCAAAATGACTCCGCAGGACCTTGAAGACACTCTTAAAGCCATCAGAAAGGTGATTCACTACTACAAAAAATGACACAGAACCTTCTTTCCTCACCGCAGTACCTTGAAACGATTCCGTGCAACCTCTGCAGAAACCCCAAGAACCATCTGTGGGCAGAAAAAGACGGCTGGAAAATTGTGGAATGCGACGGCTGCGGCCTGATCTACGTCAACCCGCGCCTCAACGTCGAAGGCCTGAAAATCGCCTACGGGAGCGAATATTTCCAGATGCACGTCGAAAGCGGCGCGCAGGAAAAGCGCCTGAAGATGTACGACATTGAAGTTAAAGGCATTGAAAAATTCCGGACACAGGGGAAAATCCTGGACGTGGGCTGCGGCGGAGGTTATTTCATGTCGCGTTTTGGAAACTCCTGGGAAAAATACGCCACGGAATTCAACCCCGTGGCCGCTGAAAATGCGCGCAAGGAATTCGGTCTGGATGTGCGCGTGGGAGCGCTCCCTGAACTGGGCTACGAGCACGAATCTTTTGACGTCATCAGCATGCGCGGCGTCATTGAGCACTTTCAGGACCCTTACTCCTATCTTGTGGAATCCTACAAGATCCTTAAAAGAGGCGGCCTGATCGCCATCAATACGCCGAATATCGGAAGCTGGTGCGCCAAAATCTACAAAGAGAATTTCTGCCTGGTGGCGCCGCTGTATCACATTTACTATTTCTCAACCCGCACCATGTGCGACATGCTGATCAAGGCAGGCTTCAGAATCAAGGCCGTCCGCTACTACTACATCGGAACGCCGTATCTGAAGTGGAATGACGGCCCCCGGGTGGTCGTGGACAGCGTCCGCGCCGCGCTCGGCATGAAAACAAGCGCTCCGTCACCCGCGTTTTTCGACAATGTCGTCCACGTTTACGCCGAGAAGTGATATGAAACAGGGGAACGAACATTCCCTGATTCTTTGCGCCCGCGACCTTTCCTTCCACGCGGACCCTGTGCGCGTGGAACTCCTGGCAAAAAGCCTTTCAGGCCTGACGTCGCCTGCCATTGTCCTGGGCCTGAACACGGAAGAAACCGCTGCGTTGAATCAACGCGGATTTTCCTTTTATCAGGAAGCTGATTTTGAACACGCGCCTTTTATGTCCGACGTGAACCGCGCGGCCAACGAAACCGCGGCCAACTGGTTCCGCTCTCCGGGTGTCCGCGAATGCCTGACCTATAAAGGCGTGAACCTGGGGGAAATGCTGCAGCACCCCATGACTTATTTTCTTCTGACTCCACTGCGGGCCATCGCGCTGGTCGACGGACTTTTTGCACAGAAAACCATCACCAGCTGCCTGTTCTTTCCGCTTGGCAGCGGAGGCCCTGAGCCTCTTCCAGTCACGGAACCGGCGCTGCTGACGGACCACTGGGTTTCTTCACAGCCGGGAGTTTCAAAACAGGAAAACCGGAACCGCGGTTCATTTATGCGCGCCATGCTTGGCCTTGTCTGGAAAGCCGTGAACTTCGTCATCAGTCTGCGCGCAGGCGGAGAAAAAACCGTGCTGGTTTCCTCCGACACAAAGCATGCGGCGCCGGTCATGGCCGAACTGGAAAAAAAGGGCACTTTCCGCTTCACGTTTATACGCGAACAGTTTCCAGCCAGGCTGCTGAAGCCCTTTTTCCAGAAAAGCATTTCCCTTGAGAGCGTTTGCGCGCGTCCCGGATCCGGAGAAAAACTGCGGAAAGAGCTTTCGTTCACGCTTGAAACCAAGCGGCCGTTCACTTTTAAAAACACGGACTACTGGGTCATGATCCGGGAAATCTTTCTGGAAAAATTTATTCCGCGCATGGAACAGGAACGCTCTCTGGTAGATTCATTCCACTCCCTGTTGAACAGAAAAAAAATCGATTTTATTCTTGTTGATGAAGACGTCTGCCCCTACAACAAGACCTTGATCACGGTCGCCAACCAGAAAAACATTCCAAGCTGCGTTATTCAGCACGGAGCGCCTTTTCCGATCGTGGCCATCGCGCTGGCTCCAGTGTCATGCACCAAAATCGCGGCCTGGGGGAATACCACCCGGGACATGCTTCTGAACTGCGGCGTTTCGGATTCCAAAATAGAAGTCACGGGCGTGCCTCGCTATGATTCTTTCCGCATCAAACCCGCGGACCCCAAAGACCGCGCCCGGATCGCTGCGGAGCTGAATATTCCCGCGGACAAAAAATGGCTTGTTTTCGCGACAGACCCTTTTCACGAACCCGGCCGCGCGGATTTCGTGGGCAATTACCTTACGCAGGACGAACTCAGGAAGCTTGTTCAGACCGTGGCACGCGCCGCCCAGCGCTTTCCTGAGTGCCGCTTGATCCTGAAGCTTCATCCCCGCGACCGGTATGAATCCTTTGCGCGCGCATGGATCCGGGAAATGAACATGGAGGGTCAGGTCTGGGTCACGCGCTCGTTTCCAACCCCGCGTCTTTTGCCTCATACCGAAGTTCTTTTGACTGTATGTTCCACGGTGGCGATTGAAGCCATGCTTTGCGACAAGCCGGTGATTACCCTGAATATGCAGAGCGGCGAAGACCTCCAGCCGCACCGGGAACTGGGCGTGGCGCTTGGCGCCAAAGATGAGCAGACTCTGATTCAGGCCCTCGACCGCTGCCTGAATGACGAAAGCACAAAACAAAACCTGCGCGCACGCCGTGAGCAGGTCATTCCGGAATATATCGGCCCCCGCGACGGAAAAGCTTCCGCGCGCGCGGCCGAAATCATTGAAACCCTGACCGCTCAGCGCCAGGCAGTTCCCGCGGGTGCGAGATGAGAAAATTCCTTTTCGCCGGATGCGGGTCCATCGGCCGGCGGCACATTCAAAACCTGAAAGGCCTGCTGCCGGACGCTCGAATCCTGACCTACCGGGTACGCAAGGAAAGTCTGGGGGAGTTTGAAACTAAATACGGGCTGGAGAACTTTTCAGATTTTTCCGGGGCCCTGGACCAGAAACCGGACGCAGTTTTCATTACCAATCCTACCAGCCTGCATCTTCCGCTGGCCAGGCAGGCGGCGGAACGCGGCATTCCCATGTTCATTGAAAAACCTGTTTCTCACACACTTGAAGGCGTGGATGAATTTATCGAAATATGCGAAAAGAAAAAACTGACCGTGCTGCTGGGCTACAAGATGCGTTTCCATCCCGCGGTCCTGACCATGAAAAAACTTCTGGAAGAAGGAAAGATCGGGCGTCCGCTCTCCATCCGCGCGCATTACGGCGGCTGCCTGGCGGAATGGCACCCGTGGGAAGACTACCGCAAAATGTACAGCGCCCGCAAAGACCTGGGCGGCGGGGTGGTGCTGGATGCCATCCATGAACTGGATTACGTTTACTGGCTGCTGGGGGATGTGACCGAGATCCAGGCGCTTTGCGGCCAGATCAGCGACCTTGAGATTGAAACCGAAGACATGGCCGAAATCCTGCTTCGTTTTAAAAGCGGCGCCTTTGGAAGCGTGCATCTGGACTATGTCCAGTATCCGGAGTCACGCTCCTGCCAGATCATTGGCACAAAAGGCACGATTGAATGGAATACGGCCAAACGCTCCGTTGATTTGTACGAAAAAGAATCCAAGGTCTGGAAAAAATTCCCGGAGCCGGAAAACTGGGCAACTAATGACATGTTTGTCGAAGAAATGCGCCATTTCCTGAACTGCCTTGAAGGAAAAGAAAAACCGAATCATACACTGGCCGACGCCAGACGCGTGCTTGAAATCGCGGTCAAAGCCAAAGAACGCATCATCACTCATTCCAAAAGCGGGGGCAAATCATGAAAGTTATGGACCAGTTTTCACTCAACGGAAAAACAGCGCTTGTGACAGGCGGGGCAGGCACCATCGGCCCCAAATTCGTGGAAGCGCTTGCCGAGGCGGGCGCGGATGTGGTAATCGCGGACGTCAACGCGGCGCGCGGGCATCAGGTGGCAAAGGAAATTTCAAAAGCCACGGGCAGCGAAGTTATTTTCCGCAAGCTGGATGTTTCCAATAAAACGAAGGTCCTGAAGCTCCGGGATGAAATAAATAAAAAGTTCAAGAAGCTGGACATCCTGGTCAATGCCGCCATCGGCGTGGGGCAAAAACATTTCGGCCCCGTGGAATCCTGCTCCATGGACGACTGGAACCATGTCATGAAAATCACGACCGGCGGAACTTTTCTGTGCACCCAGGTTTTTGGCGGGGACATGGCCAAACGCGGGGACGGCGTGATCCTGAACTTTGCCTCCATTTACGGCGTCGTCGGCGCGGACCAGCGCATTTACGGCAAATCCGGCATCAATTCACCCGCGGTCTACGCGGCCAGCAAGGGCGCTATTGTCAGCATGACCCGGTATTTCGCGGTTTACTGGGCGCACAAAGGACTGCGCGTCAACTGCATTTCTCCCGGCGGCGTATGGAACAACCAGGCCGATGAGTTTGTGAAAAAATATTCCGCGCGTACCCCCATGGGCCGCATGCTTCAAAAAGACGAGCTCAAGGGCGCGGTGCTTTACCTGACTTCGCCCGCGTCGTCCTATGTCACGGGCCAGAACCTGCTGGTCGACGGCGGCTGGACAGCCTGG
>CAZIQJ010000079.1:0-9308 GCA_964541285.1 uncultured bacterium
AATGACGTCATGCAGGTCGTCAACACGTTCCGCGCCAAGGTTGTGGACGTCAACCCCCGGTCGCTTACGATTGAAGTCACGGGCGGCGAAAGCAAGATTGACGCCATGCTCGAGCTTTTGGCTCCGATCGGAATCCGCGAAACGGTCCGCACCGGACTTATCGCGCTTTCCCGCCGCAAGGAAGTCGCGGCAGCCGGTGAAAAAAGTTTTGAAAAGCCGCAGATTGAAAAAGCGGCTCCCAAAAAGCGCGTAAAAGCGGCGAAATAGTTTTTTCGCGCTTTCAAAAAATTCTAAAATTCCATAAGGAGATTTTTAAAATGGCCAAGATTTATTATGACAAGGACGCGGATCTGAAATATTTGAAAGGCAAGAAAGTTGCCATCGTGGGCTACGGCATTCAGGGGCGCGGACAGGGACTCAACCTGCGTGATTCCGGCGTGGACGTTATTATCGCCCAGCGCAAAGGCGGCCCGAATTATGATCAGGCCATCGCGGACGGCTTCAAGCCCGTGACCGCGGAAGAAGCGGCGCAGAAGGCGGACATCATCCAGATCCTGGCCCAGGACCATCTCCAGGCCGAGATTTACGAGAAGAGCATTGCCCCGCACCTGAAGCCCGGCAAGGTTCTGCTGTTTTCGCACGGTTTCAATATTCATTTCGGCTACATCAAGCCGCCCAAAAACATTGACGTTGTCATGGTCGCTCCCAAAGGACCCGGCGCCCTGGTCCGCACACAGTTTCTGGAAGGCGGCGGTGTTCCGTGTCTGGTGGCCGTGTTTCAGAATGCCAGTGGTAACGCTCTGAACATCGCGCTGGCTCATGCCAAAGCTGTGGGTGGAACCCGCGCGGGCGTGATTCAGACCAATTTCAAGGAAGAAACCGAAACCGATCTGTTTGGTGAGCAGGCTGTTCTGTGCGGCGGCTTGTCCGAACTCATCCGCGCCGGCTATGAGACCCTGGTGGAAGCCGGATATCAGCCTGAAATGGCCTACTTTGAATGTCTGCATGAAGTGAAGCTGATTGTGGACGCGGTTTTCGTGCACGGATTGTCCGGTATGCACCGCCGCGTTTCCGATACGGCTGAATACGGCGATTACACCCGCGGCCCGCGTGTCATCAACCAGCAGGCGCGCCAGGAAATGAAAAAGATTTTGAAGGAAATCCAGACCGGGAGTTTTGCCCGTGAATGGATGGACGAGAATAAAAAGGGAAGGCCGGTTTATAACAAGCTTCGTTCGGAATGTGACCAGCACCCCGTTGAACAGGTCGGCGCTCGACTCCGAAGCATGATGCGCTGGATCAGCGGAGCACCTAAAAAAGCAACGGTCACAAAAAAATCCAAGGCCAAAAGAGCCAAGGTTAAAGCGTAAAAACCGGCAGTTAGACCGGATACGCTCTAAAACCTGAACGGAGTTATCCCATGTCTACAAGCAAAAGAAAAATCCATATTTTTGACACCACGCTGCGCGATGGCGAACAGTCTCCCGGCGCGTCCCTGACGCCTGATGAGAAGCTGAAGATCGCCAAGCAGCTGGAACGTCTGAATGTTGACGTCATTGAAGCGGGGTTTCCCGCGTCATCCCCGGGCGAAATGAAGGCCGTACGGATGATCGCCGAGGAGATCCGCAAGCCCGTGATCTGCGGGCTGTCCCGCATGATGCCGCAGGATATTGACGCCGCCCGCCGCGCCTTGGAACCCGCTAAAAACAAAAGACTGCACGTCTTTCTGGCGACTTCCCAGATCCACCGCCAGTACAAGCTGAAAAAGGGCAAGGCTGAAATTCTGAAGATGGCGTACGACAACATCAAGTCCGCCGCAAAGGATTTCAAACAGATTGAATTCTCACCTGAAGACGCGGCGCGCACAGAACCCCAGTTTTTGTCAGAAGCCGTGCGCAGGGCCATTGAAGCCGGCGCAACCTCGATCAATATTCCGGACACGGTCGGTTATACGGTGCCGCAGGAATTTTCCGATCTGATCCACTACCTGATCAAGAAGAATCCGGTTTTGGGCAAGAGAGTTGTTTTGTCCGTCCATTGCCATAACGACCTGGGGCTGGCGGTTGCCAATTCTCTGGCCGCGGTTCTGGCCGGTGCAAACCAGATCGAATGCACGATCAACGGTATCGGCGAGCGAGCGGGCAACGCGTCTCTGGAAGAAATCGCCATGACGATTGATACGCGCAAGGACTTCATGGATTGTTTCACTCAGATCAAGCTGAATGAGATTACCAAGACTTCGCGTATGGTATCGCATTTGACGGGTATGGTCGTGCAGCCCAACAAGGCCCTTGTGGGCCGCAATGCGTTTTCTCACGAGTCCGGCATTCACCAGGACGGCGTTCTGAAAAAGCGCCAGACCTACGAAATCATGGACCCCAAGCGAATTGGCCTGTCCGGCAATCAGCTGATTCTGGGTAAGTTGTCCGGCCGCCACGCCTTCAAGGAAAGAGTCGAAAAGCTGGGCTATCGACTGGAAGAAGCAGACGTTAACAAGGCTTTCGAGCGCTTCAAAAAGCTGGCAGACAAAAAGAAATATGTGTTTGACGAAGATATTGAAGCGATCCTGGAAGATGAGATCGTCGCCATTCCCGAAACCTGGAAGCTGGAGTTTTTGCGCGTTGTCAGCGAAACCGGAAAAAAGCCGACCGCTGAAATCCGCCTGAAGCGCAAGGGCCAGGTCCACAGCGTCAGCTGCGAAGGGGACGGGCCGGTTGACGCCTGCTACAAGGCAGTGGAGTCGATTGTGAAATCCGGCGCTCGCGTGGCGCATTACGGTATTCAGTCTGTGACAAGCGGCATGGACGCACAGGGTGAAGTCGTGGTGAAGCTGGAAATCCAGGGACAGGAAGTCGGCGGCCGCGGCACCAGCACCGACATTATCGAAGCCAGCGTCAAAGCCTACATTTTCGCCGTGAACAAGATCGCGGCGCAGGGCGTTTCCAAATCGGTCCACCCGCAGCATTCGCCCGTGTGAAAAAAGAAAAACCGTTCCGGCTTTACGGAATTTTCGGATGCCCGCTCGCGCATACCCTTTCACCGGCCATGCAGGAAGCGGCTTTTGCCAAAACCGGCGTGAAAGCTTTTTATCTTCCGCTGGAGCTTTCGCTCAGGGATTTCAGGAAGACCATGAAATCGCTTCAGAGGCTGGCGCTCGAGGGTTTTAACCTGACGGTTCCTTATAAAGAAACCGTCATTCCATTTCTTGGGCGTCTGGAACCTGAAGCGCGCGCTCTTGGAGCGGTGAATACAGTTTATAAGCGGGGCAGTGTCTGGTCCGGAGCCAATACGGATGTTTATGGCTTTTTGACTTCCCTGAAAAGAGAGGGCGGGTTTGATCCGAAAGGCAAAAACGCGCTGGTTTTTGGCGCGGGCGGTGCAGCGCGCGCCGTAGTTTACGCGCTGGCATCTTCCGGAGCGGCTGCGGTCTGGGTTACAAACCGGAATTTAAAGCGGGCAGAGATACTCGCCGGAGATTTTAAAAAGCGTTTTCCGCGCACACTGCTGCATGTAATTCCGGCGAATTCCGCGGCCCTTGGAGCGGTGGTCAGGGAATCTGATCTTCTGGTCAATGCCACTTCCGTGGGACTGAAAAAAGACGAAGACCTGCTGCCGGAATCCCTGATTCCCGAAGCCTTGACTGAAAAAAAACTTTTTTTCGACCTGATTTATCACCGTCCCATGACCGGTTTTTTAAAGGCCGGCCGGAAAAAAGGCCACCGTGTTCTTGGCGGTCTGGGAATGCTGCTTCATCAGGGCGCGAAAGCATTTGAATATTGGACCGGAAAAAAAGCTCCGGTGGAACTCATGAGGAAGGCTCTGGCTGAAAAACTCGCGGAGACAAACGGATGATCGAAGCCGGCGCCGCAGCCCTGGTTTTCGCGCTGGGTGCGGTCATCGGAAGTTTTCTGAATGTCTGCATTCACCGGATGCCGAAAGGCGAATCGGTGGTATCGCCCGGATCGCATTGCCCGCATTGCGGAAAAGCGGTGCGGCCTGCTGACAATGTTCCTCTTTTGAGTTATTTGCTGTTACGCGGCAAGTGCCGTGATTGCGGCGCGGGGATTACTCCTCGTTATTTTTTTGTGGAGCTGGCTAATGCCGTAATCTGGCTGGCGCTCTGGTTTTTTTACGGTAAAACGCCGTTTTTTTACGCGGGAGCTGCGCTTTTTTCAATCCTGCTGGCCGCGACCATGACGGATCTTGAAACCGGGCTGATCCCGGACAAACTGACTTTTCCCGGCATGGTGTTTGGTCTGGCTGCCAGTTTGATATGGCCGGTTTTGCAGGGGGAGACTGTCTGGTACTGGGGATTGGCCAAATCTTTTTTAGGTTTGCTGGCAGGCGGCGGTATTTTGCTGGCCACCGGCCTGCTGGGCAATGCAATTTTCAAGAAAGACAGCATGGGCGGAGGAGACATCAAGTTTCTGGCCATGATGGGAAGTTTTATGGGGCCGCAGCGGGCGATTCTGATTTTTTTTCTGGCGCCTTTTGCGGCGATTGTTCCGGCGCTGGTTTCGAAATGGATCAAGAAAGAAGAAACCATCCCGTTCGGGCCGTTTCTTGCAGCGGCCGGAGTTTGCGCTTATTTGTGGGGAGATAAAATCACCGTGTTTATTCTTAAAACATATGGAGTGACGAATGCTTAATTACATTACGACCGGGGAATCTCACGGACAGTATCTTGCGGCCATTCTTGAAGGACTGCCCAGCGGACTCGCTTTTGACATGGACTACATTAATAACCAGCTTGCGCGGCGCCAGCTTGGCTATGGCCGCGGCGGCAGGCAGAAAATTGAAACTGACCGCGTGGAGATTCTGGGCGGAGTGGTCAAGGGGCTTACGACGGGAGCTCCCGTCGGGTTTTTGCTCACGAACAAGGACTTCAAAATTAATGAGATGCCTGAGCTTTTCCGGCCCAGACCCGGCCATGCCGATCTTGCTGGATCATTAAAATATCACCAGAATATCCGGCCTGTGCTTGAACGCGCCAGCGCGCGCGAAACCGCCATGCGCGTCGCTGTTGGCGGAGCCAGCAAGCTTTTGCTCAAGGCCTTCGGCATTGAAATCGCGAGTCATGTCATTCAGATCGGCAAAGGCCGTGTCGCGGACAAAGACCTTGAAAATCTTTCCGTCGAAGATATCCGCAAAAAGACCGCGGCCTCAGAAACCAACTGTGTTTCAAAAGAAGCGGAAGCGGCCATGAAGCAGGCTATTGATGAAGCCCGCCGGCAGAAAGATACGCTTGGCGGTCAGTACGAAATCCGCATCAGCGGACTTCCTATCGGACTTGGCTCCTACGTTCATTATGAAAGGAAGCTGGACGCGCGTCTCGCGGCTTCAGTCATGAGCTCGCAGTCGGTCAAGGCGGTTGAGATCGGTCTGGGCGCGCAGCTTGCCGGGCTTTTTGGATCTCAGTCGCACGACGAGATTTTTTACGACGACAAAAAAGGTTATTACCATAAAACCAACCGCGCGGGCGGCATTGAGGGCGGTATGTCCAACGGCGCGGACATTGTGATTCGCGCTACCATGAAACCTATCTCAACGCTGGGTCAGCCTTTGGCTTCAGTTAATATGAAGTCCAAGCAGGCGGAGAAAGCGGATTTTGAGCGTTCCGATATTTGCGCGGTGCCCGCCGGAAGCGTTATTGGCGAAAGCCTCGCGGCGTTCACTGTTGCCGACGCTTTTCTTGAAAAATTCGGCGGTGATTCTATTCATGAAATCCGCAGGAACCTTGAAGGATACCTGAAGCAGATCCATGCCTAATCTTTACCTGGTTGGCATGATGGGTTCCGGCAAAAGTGTGACCGGAAAGAGGCTGGCCCTTTTTCTGAATTATTCTTTTGTGGACCTGGATGAAAAACTCGAGAAGCGCGCGGGTAAGAGCATCAATGAGATTTTTGAAAAAGACGGCGAGGTTTTTTTCCGGGAACAGGAAACTGCGGTGCTGAATGAGGTTGCTTCAGGCGACCGCGTCGTGGTTGCGACCGGCGGCGGATGCATTCTGCGTCCAGGGAATCTGGAACGCATGAAAGCCACGGGCCAGGTCTGTTACCTGGAAACTTCGCTTGAATGTCTCTGGGAACGAGTCAAAAACAAGAAAGACCGGCCTCTTTTAAGAGGTCAGGACCCGCGGGCAAAGCTTGAAGCTATTTTTAGCGAGCGGCGGGCGCTGTATGAAAAAGCTGCTGATTTTCAGGTGCCGACGGACGGCCAGACAGCTGAAGCCGTAGCCAAAAAAATTATGGAAGTTCTGGAGAAACAGTCATGAAAAGCATCGCCGTCAAAAGCTCGAAAGGTGATTACCGGATTCTTGTCGGAAGCGGGCTTCTGGCGAAAACCGGAAGCCTTGTGGCTTCGATTGGCGCCGGCAGCCGGGTTCTGGTGGTCAGCCAGGAAGGTATCGCCAGACTTTATCTTTCGACGGTGGTCAAATCGCTGAAAGCCAAAGGCTTTCAGGTTTATTCCCATCTTGTGGCGGACGGAGAAACCGCCAAGTCCCAGACGGAACTTTTTAAAATTTATTCCGTGCTGCTGGACCGGAGCTTTGAACGGCGCGATGTTCTGCTGGCACTCGGCGGCGGAGTGGTGGGTGACCTGACAGGGTTCGCGGCCGCGACGTATCTGCGCGGCATTCCTTTTGTGAACGTGCCGACGACCCTGCTTGCCCAGGTGGACAGCGCCATTGGCGGAAAGACGGCGATCAATCTTGATGAGGGAAAAAATCTTGTGGGCGCTTTTTATCCGCCTAGGCTGGTCATTTCAGACTCTGAACCGCTCGCAACGCTTCCTCGCCGTGAACTGCAGGCGTCGCTTGGCGAAGTGGTTAAATACGGAGTTATCCGTGATGCCGCGCTGTTTCGTTTTCTGGAGCAGAATGCGTACGGAATTCTTGAGAAAAAACCCGAATTGCTTTCAAGAATTGTTGAAGCGTGCTCGCGTATCAAGGCTGGCGTGGTCAGCCGTGATGAGTTTGAAACGCTGGGCGAAAGAATGATCCTGAATTTCGGCCATACCTTTGGCCATGGTTTTGAGCAGGCGCTGGATTACAGGAAATTGCTTCACGGTGAAGCGGTGGCGGTTGGCATGATTTGCGCGGCCAGAACCGCCATGGCCCTGAACCTGTTCAAGAAAGCAGACTACCAGCGGCTTGAGAATCTTTCCAAGACATTGAAACTGCCGGTCACGATCCGGGGGCTGGATATTGATGCCGGCAGGATTTTGTCCGCCATGATGCGCGACAAAAAGAAGAAATCCGGAAAGCTCAGGTTTGTGCTGCCGGTTTCGATTGGAAAAGTTGTGGTGCGCGACAATGTTCCGCGTGCCCTTGTAGCAAAAATTATTTTAGAGGCGGGTGCGAAGTCATGAAAAGAGAATTTTTAATGATGGCGACGGGTATTGTTATCGGTTACTGCCTGGTGCAGGGACTGGCATATATCCAGAACCACTATCTCTGGACTTTTTTCTACCGGTAGAGTGATCTTTCTGCACTTTTAGTCCGGATCTTCCGGATTTTTGTCGCGGTTTCCCTCCGTTTGTGGCATGGAATTTCCATGTCACTTTCATTTGAAGACCTCAAGGCGCTTTTGTTTTTAAACCGGGCCGAGCAGGGGATCAGTCCGTCTGTTTTGTCTGCCTTTCTTGAAGAAGGGCAGGCTCCGGCTGAACTTCTTTCAAGAATCCTTGAAGAAAATTATCTTGAGAAAGAAGCTCTTCTTAAATCAAAAATCCGGGATTTTGATGCGGAAAAGGAAATCGAGAGCTGCGAGGCTTCAGGTATCCGGATTCTGACTTATTGGGACGAAAAATATCCCGCGCCCCTTCGTGACTTATGCGACCCGCCCATGGTGCTTTATATGAAGGGCAGCTGGCTGGAGCAGGACCAGGCTGCAGTTTCAATTGTCGGGACCCGTTACCCCACCTTATACGGAATTTCCCAGGCCAGGAGATTTTCTGCCGGACTTTCTTCGTCTGGCGTCACGATTGTTTCCGGC
Organism: uncultured bacterium; assembly: GCA_964541285.1. Taxonomy (GTDB): domain Bacteria; phylum Omnitrophota; class Omnitrophia; order Omnitrophales; family Aquincolibacteriaceae; genus CAYLPP01. The sequence continues at coordinate 7,998 of CAZIQJ010000079.1, forward strand.
ATGGCACAGGGAATTGACCTGGCCGCTCATCAGGCCGCACTGGAGATATCTTACGGAAGGACGCTGGCTATTCTTGGGTGTGGCCTGGACGTGGCTTACCCGGGGCATCGCAAAAAATACGAAACTGTCATTGAGGAGCGCGGCGCATTTTTGAGCGAGTACGCTTTGGGAACGCCGCCGCTTCCGGAAAATTTTCCAAAAAGAAACCGTTTGATCGCGGGGCTTGGGCTTGGCGTTCTGGTGGTGGAAGCCCATGTGCATAGCGGCTCGTTGATTACGGCAGGGCAGGCGCTGGATCAGGGAAAGGAAATTTTCGCGGTTCCCGGACCTGTTGACCGTTACACTTCACAGGGGGCCAATGATCTGATCCGCCAGGGCGCTGTGCTTGCGGCATCGCCTTCCGATATTCTGGAAAATTTGTGGGCATCGCTGGCTATGTTCAGCTCCCGGAACCGTTCCTTTGTGGATCCTGCCGGGCTCCAGCCGGAACTTATTCTGGATTCTCCGGCCGCTGATGTCCGGCAAGGTTTGGATGCTTCGGCTAAGGCCGTTCTTGATCTTTTAAGCGCGAAAGGTGACCTGACGGTTGAGGAAGTTGTTGAGGGGGTGGCGTTTGATGCTAAAAGTATTATCGGACTCATCACGCGGCTTGAAATGCGGGGGCTGATTCAGAAAATAGCAGGGGGAAGGTTGAAGCTTTTGAAGAAGATTTAGTAAAGTTGCTTGCAGGATCAGCCGAAAAAGGGCATACTATAGCAAGTATACAGAGTAGCTTGATTTACGATTTTCGAAAGGAGTCACAAAGTATGGAAAATTTTTCTGGATCCGGTGCCGCGGCCCCCAAAGGCCGTCGTTTTGCCGCTGGCGTTATTGATCTGATCATTATCCCTGTTGTTCTGGGTCTGGTGCTTGGCTTGGTTCTTCTCAATGTTCCGGAAGGCCTTCGTAGCGTGATTTTGATCGTGGTAAATATCGGCTGGCTGCTTGTTCGCGATGCCGTTTATTCTCCCGGACGCGCCATGGTCGGACTGAAGCTGATCAGCCTGAGCGGCGACAAGGTCACCTGGCTGCAGTCTTTGATCCGCAACATTCTTCTGATTATCCCCTTCGTGCTGGTCATTGGCTACATTGTTGAAATCGTGGCCCTGATTGCCAAGGGAGACCGGGTTGCCGATCAGTGGGCAAAGACCCGGGTTGTTTCAGCCTAACGGATACGTTTTACGTAACTCGTTGCAGTCAAAAGTCTTCCCTTTGAATTTCAAGGGGAAGACTTTTTTCTTTTATTTGATAGATAGCGTTTAAAGTGATACC
>CAZIQJ010000080.1:0-5193 GCA_964541285.1 uncultured bacterium
TGCCTGGGCTTTTGTTTCAGGCGTGGGCGCACTCAGAATATAGGATTTCTCAAAACTGAACGCCTCTTCTCGAGGCTTCGCTTTATTGAGCCCCTTGTCCAAGTCCTCAAGCTGCGGAGGTTTGGCTTCACGAAGTTCAGGCTCCGGCTTTGGCGGATTCTTCACTTTTTCCTCCGCGCTCACCGTACTCAGCGGAAAAACATCGTCGTCATCAGAATAAGGCGTAGGCCTGGCCTGCGCGCTCAAGCTGGCGAGAAAGAAAAAGACAAGGAGAAAGGCGAAAGTTCTTGAACCGTTCGCTGACATGAGGCCCTCTCCTTTCACCTGCTTCAAAGATACATGAAGCGGAGAGGTCCTGCAAATCGCGGAAAAATTCAGGAGTCGCGCTTTTCGATCAGGATCAGGTGATATCCAAACTGCGTGCGGACAGGCCCATGCGTCTTTCCCACTTCCTGGGTAAAAACAACCTGGTCAAACTCCGGGACCATCTGGCCGCGGAAAAACTCACCAAGGTCTCCGCCCTGCTTGCCGGAGGGGCAAAGAGAATGCTTCTTGGCCATGTCGGAAAAATTAGCGCCTTTCTCAATCTGTTCCTTCAGGTCTTCGCACTGTTTCTCATCTTTCACAAGAATGTGACGGGCTTTTGCTTTTGCCATTGTTTTTCCTTTCAATTGAACAGCGGTTATTTTTTATATGCCAGTGTCACGCCGTCGCGCACCGTGAGCATCACGGCTTCCACGCGCCGGTCGCGCGCGACATGGCGGTTAAACGAAGTGATGGCCCGGTCTGTCCTGGTTTTGGGGCTGAGGACGCGCCCGCTCCACAGCACATTATCAGCTATCAAAACACCACCCCTGCGCAGCATGGGTATGCAGAGATTCCAGTAGCGGATATAGTTTTCCTTGTCCGCGTCAATAAAAACCAGGTCAAACAGCCCTTTGAGTCCGCTAAGGGTGGGGGCTGCGGGGCCAAGCCTCAGCTCAATTTTCTTTCCATGCGGGCTGCGCTTCCAGAATTTGCGGGCAATGGCTGTAGCGTCAGGGTCGATGTCACAGGTGATGATTTTTCCGCCCCGGGGAAGGCCTTCAGCCATGGAAAGCGTGCTGTATCCGGTAAAGGTCCCGATCTCAAGAACACGCCGCGCGCGCGACAGGCGCACCATATGTTTCAGGAAAAGCCCTTCAAGATGCCCCACCTGCATTTGCGGCCATCTGGTTTTGGCGTAAGTTTCCTTTGCCAGGGCGCGGAACAGCGGGGATTCTTTCTGGCTGTGGAGGGCCGCGTAAGGCTCAATGCCTCCGGCGATGACAGATGCCATATCAGAGCTTCATGCGCTTCAGATAAATACCCTGCCAGACCGCAATGGCCACAAACATAAAATCCACGGGCTGCCTGAAATCAAGCTTCTCAAAACCCCATGACAAAAGCAGGATGACGTACCAGGAAATTACCTGCATCGCGGTGACAGAGCGCACTTCCTTGAAGTTGCCGCCGAACAAAAGCATGTGCACGCAGGGAAGAAGCACGCTGCCCAGCACCACGCCCGCGGTAAACCCTCCGGCCAGCATGTCAAACCAGTCCGGGCTGAGCTTCCAGCCTTTGTCGGCAAGGCGGTAGACCAGCGCGTAAATCAGCGTGGAAGAGGCCGTGAAAATAACGTGCTGCGCGGAAATTTTTCCGAAAACCTTGTCGCGGTTGACCAGAAAAACAGCAAGAGCAAAAACAGGGCCGACCACCCAGTAACCCGCGGCATACTGGCGGCAGACCAGCGCGCAAACAAACCATATAAGCAAGGAGAAGATTTTTTTCATATCAGCTGACCAGCACTCTCGGCTTGGCATAGGTTTTAGGCGCTGAGGCCGCGGCCGGCTGCTGCGTCTGCTGCTCAGGCGCCTGTTCCTGCGCGGTCTGGGCCGGGGCCGGAGATCCATAGGAATCGCTCATGTCGGCCGAGCAAACAGGAACGGAAAGGATAAAAACAGAAAAAGAAAATAAAAGAAGGTGTTTTTTCATAAGGCCTTTCAAAGGAAAGGCCCGGCGGAAAAATCCGCCGGGCCAGTGCTTTGGAAAACTACTTGATGGCTTCCCCGGCCACGTTGCTTGTCACAGGCGTGAAAAGCAGAGTGAAGGGAAAGAAAATAAACCACCACGCGCGGCCGCTGGACTGAACAATGCGGACCTTCGAAGCGCCTTCCGCCTTGGCGGCCGCAGTAAAATCGCTGACCGTCTTCGACAGGCTGGCATCTCCGGCAAGGGGCTTTTTGCCCACAAGCAGGTGAATGGCCACATTCGAGGTGCTCAGGTGGCCCAGCACTTCGCCGTCAGGCGATCCAACGCCATTCCATTCCTTGGCGTACTTGGTGCTGCTGCAGCCCACCGTAAAAACCAGAAGCGTCAAAACACTAAAGAGTTTCTTAAGATTCTTCATGAGTTCTCCTTGTGGTTTTTAGAACGTTCTATTTTAGCTCAACTTCCGGAAAAACCTCCAGCTTTTTTACTGCTCATGGATCAGCTGGTCGAACATTTTCTGAGCCTTCAGGGTCTCCTCATGGTCCCGCCCGAGTTTCTCGGTACGGATCTGAAGCACCAGGTTCATGCACTTGCTGGCCTCATCGTATTTTTTCTGCATGGCATAGGCCATGGAAAGATTGAAGTAGGCGTCCGCCACATCCAGGCTGCGCATGTCCTTTACGGACATGTTCAGGATGGCTTTTTTAAGAAGGTTTTCCGCGCCCGCTGGATCATCCGCGTACATGTACAGGTTGGCCAGATTGATCATGGCGCTGGAAGCTTCCTTGCTGTCCTTGCCGAATTCCCTCGATGAAATCTCAAACGCTTCTTCTGCCGCGTCAATCCCCCTCTGCAGGTCACGGTCCTTCGCGGCCTGGGCGATTTGCTGATTCAGAGCATCAATCTTTTTGGCCGCTTCTTTTTTATTTCCCGCAAAAACAAGCGCAGGAGCACAAAGAACAAAAGCCAGGACAAGGGTCAGAACTTTTTTGCTTTTCATGGTTTTAAATCCTTCCGGGACTGAAGCAGTTTGAGGGCTTCTATAGTTTCCGCGCCCGGCTCCACGCCGCGGCAATGGATGGGAAGGCCTTCAGTGCTGATAAAACAGCGATAGGGCCTCCCCGCGTGAGAGTAAAGGTAAAAAGGTTTTCCATACTCAGAGTCCTTGATCAGCGTTTGAAAAATACGTTCTTCAGCGCTGGAGGGTTCAAGGTTCTTGACCTGCTCTTTGAATCCCCCCAGTGAAACCAGAGAGGCGCACAAAACCAGCCCTGCGGCCATCATTGTCTGCTTTTTCATGACGGCTCCGCTTCTCTGGGGAGATTCACGGGACGCACCCCGATTTCAAGATCCACCGTGCTTTCGCGCGGCCCCGGCGCAGCCGCGACGCCGCGGGCAATCAACCGCCTTGCTTCAAGCGGCATCCTTAAAAGCTCCCCTTTTGGAAAAATCCATAGCCTGTTCATATAGCCTGCGGGCGGCGAATATTCCACAGAAAATTTCTGGGCATTGTCCGGCTTGGGCACGCGCGAGGAAAACATTCCGCTGGGAAGAACCGTGGTCTCAAAACGCTCTAACTCGACAAAAAAAAGAATCTTCCCGCCGGAAACAGGTTTCAGCGTCAAAACGTCCAAGACCCTTCCGCTGACCAGAATAGTCTGCTTCCTGTCCGGGACCATTTTTCCCGTTCCGACCATTTTAGCCGTATACCCGGCGTCATCGGAATACTCCAGGCGGGTTTCTTCCTTAAGCGGCACCTCCGGGGGTTTGGCATGCTCCTCATCACGGACTTCGTCCTTACCGTCATTTTCCTCATAACGGCCGACCTCCACCCCGCCTTCTTTAATGACATAAGTAGTGCCCAGAAAAAAAAGGGAAAGAACCGCCGCCGGAAAAATTTTAAAAATCAGACGGAACGTCTTCAAGCTTTCTTCCCCTGAACAGAAGAAAGAGAATTGAGGAATTCCAGATCCGCGATTTTTGCCGCATCGAGTTTTTTCAGGGTCTTGCGGTCATGGAGATCCAGGACTTCCACAGCTTTCCGGTAAGTGCCGTCCTTCGCGGGATCAAAGGCAAATGGACCGCTCCAGCGGCAGCTGAAAGACACATCACCTGAACATTCCGTGACCCAGTAGCGCTTCTCCGGCGGACAAAAAAGAGCGGAAGTGTTCTGGTAAAGGGTGGCGCCCAAAGGCAGCCTGTCCACTTCGTAGCCTGTGAATTTACCGCCCCGCTCCGCGGCGCAGGAACTCTCGCCCATGCCGGTACGCTCGGTATCGACGGAATCACGCCAAAGTTCTCCGGACGTCTGCTTTTTCTGAAGGTCCCAGTCACGCTGAAAAGACTGGCGCAGGGCTTCGCCATAAAGCATTTTTTCCTTGCTGAATAAAATGTTCCGGCTGGCGCAGGAAGAAAACACAAGTAAAGCCAGCATCCATGCCGCTGCATTTTTTTTCATGACACCAGGACCCGCGTCTTTTTTTCAGCTTTGGCTTCCTGCTGCTTTTTGGCTTCTTTCTTCGCTTCCTTCTTCATCTCTCTTTTAGCCTTGGCCTCTGCGGCTTTTCTGGACTCTTCCGTTTCAGGCGCAGGTGAAGGGCTTGCCGCTTTCCGGGCTTCGGCTTTTTTAGCTTCTTCGGCCGCGCGGGCCTTGGCCTCGGCCAGCGCCAGCATCCTTTTCCTGTTTTCCTCGCGGGCCTTGATTTTATTCTCCAGCTTGAGGGAGTCCGTGCCTCTCCTGACCTGCTTGTCGCTTGTCTTGACCCAGCCTTCGGTCGGCGAGTACGTCATACCGCCCTCACCCTTCCCGCGGGAAGAGGTTTCATTCGCCGCATAAGCAGCGGGAAGAACGGCCAGCACCAGCAAAAGAAAAAAAGAAACGAAGCGGTTCATCAGACAGCGGCAAGCTCTGAGGTGCAATGCGGACAGCGGACCGCCTTGATGGAAATGGGCTGAAAGCAGAACTTGCAATCCTTGGTCGAAGGGGCCGCGGGCGCAGGAGCCGGAGCGGGGCGCTGAAAAATGGCCAGCTGCTTAATCACCAAAAACACAACAAAAGCGACAATAAGGAAATTGATGACCGTATTAATGAACAATCCATAGTTGAGCGTGGGAACACCGGCTTTCTGCGCTTCTGCAAGAGAAGTATAAGCCTGGCCGTTCAAGCTGAGAAAAAGGTCCGTG
>CAZIQJ010000080.1:5219-9303 GCA_964541285.1 uncultured bacterium
TCATGTCATTGACCAGTGAAGTCACGATTTTACCGAAAGCGCCGCCAATGATAACGCCGACCGCCATGTCCACGACATTGCCGCGCATGATGAACTTTTTGAAATCTTCCGCTGTCTGGTTGAGGTGCTGGTGAACTTTCTTTCCTTCTTCGTAGATCTTCATCTCTTTCTCCGTTTTAAGTTTTTTGATTCCGGCTTGTTCTGTTTTATTTCTGTCCCGCGGGAGCCTTGCGTGGCACATCCCCGGCCAGCGCGGCCTGCACAATATGCTTCACGCTGTCGGAAAAATCCTTGGTCAGCACCCATTTCAGGTAGCCCGGGTCGGCTTTGACGATTTCATCAAGCGAAAGTTTGCGGCCGTATTTTCCGAACATGGGATAAAGTTTGCCGTTCCACCAGCAGAACTTGCGCTCCTCATCGTAAAAATCCATGAGCGATTCGTACTGAAACTGCTCCAGGCAGGACAGGTTCTCATCTCCCTTCCCGTATTTCTCCACCTGACGGGCAAGGATCGAGTAAACGGCTTCGCTGTCCGCCAGCGCCGAATGCGCGCCTACCAGCTCCTTGCCGCAGTAAAACTGGTACGCGGCGGAAAGGTCGCGCTTTTCATTCAGGTGATAGACTTTCTGCGCGTCGTAAACCTTGCGGTCTTCCCATTCAAACCGGAACCCCGTCTCATTGAACTCACGCTTGAGCAAAAGAAGGTCAAAGCGCTCCACATTAAAACCCGCCAGGTCGCAATCCCCCAGAAATTCGTAGACCTTCGCGGCAATGTCCTTGAAGTAAGGGGCTTTCTGCACATCCTGGTTGGAAATACCGGTCAGCTCGGTCACGACCGCGGGAATCGGCATCCCCGGATTGACCCGGGTATGAAGCGTTTCTTTTTTGCCGTCCGGATGGTATTTAATCAGGGCGATTTCAATAATTTTGTCTTTTTCAATCCATACGCCCGTGGATTCCAGGTCCAGCACCACAAGAACTTTCTTGATTTTCATTGCCCCGCCGTTTCGATTTTTTCAGTTTGCCGCGCCAAGCACGGAATTGGAATTCAGAGGTTCTATATTATCAGAAGTTCCGTCCAGCGCATCAGATTCCTGAGAATTTATTTTTTTGCCGAGCGCGTTGATGTCCGCGTCCACTTCCCTGCGCGCCATCAGGTCCGTTCCCGCATTCACCAGGTCAATACGCGTCTCCTTGTCTCCCCGCCTGGTAAACTTGATCATGAGGCACCGGCTCTGCGCGTTCGCGCTCAGGAGCGTGGTGAAAAACTTCGGGTTCTTGACCACAACGTAGAAGCCTTCGTCAAAATTGTAGTGGACGGCCTTTCCGTACCCTATTTTTTCAGCATCCAGAAGCACGTCCTTGTGCAGTTCCTCAAAAGGACGGGCGGAAATCAGCACGCGGGAATCTCCATCCGCGACCGCGTCATTGAACGTGGAAGCGTAGCGGCTTCCAAGAGACGTGCATCCCGCGCCCAAAAGCAGGGCCAGACAGGCAGTCAAAAGGCGGGTTTTCATCCGGTCAGTAGGATTTTCCGTGGAGCTTTTCACGGGTTTTGTTAAAAGACATTTTCCATTCAATCTGCTTTTCAAGATCAATGCCCAGGCCGCCGCACATGTCAAAAAGCCGGATGGCCGTGTCCGCCAGCTCATCCTCAAACGTGTCTTTTTTTTCCAGGCCAAACTGGCCGTGGCGGTGCGCCTCAATGGCCTCCCCCAATTCTGAGGTGATCAGCATCAGCATTTCACCGACATTGCGGTCCTTTTCCCAAAACCCTTTGGCCTTGGCATTGCCGTGACATTCCGCGATCCACTGACTGATTGACTGGGGCATACATCTCCTTTGACCTGTTTACGGATCCTGTTGATTTAAAAACTCTTGAAACCGGCTTCTATGATACAACGGCTCCAAAAAAGGGCCGGGTGAAAACTACGCGGGCTGCAGGACCCGGTAAAGAAAAATAAGAAAAAGCGCCAGGTTGATCGCGTGCGAAGCAAAACAGAGTTTGCACGGAATCCTGGTGATAAAAATCAGGCTGTATGCCAGAAAAATGGACCGCCCGAGAGCAAAGGCCAGAAGTAGAAAGCCCGGACGCGGGGAAAGGAAATGACTGGTTAAAAGAAGGAAAGAGTAGACCAGAATACCGAGAGCCGAGTTGGGAATTCCAAACACCTTCGCGCGCGGAGTTCCCAGGACATTCAAACAGCTCTTCTCATCCAGCCGGCAGACCTGGGGAACCCACATGACCTCAGGAGAAAACCATTTATAGTAGACACCGGTAAAATAAACCGATATCCAGAGCCCCGCCGCGGAAAGCGGGATAATGGCCCATTCCAGCATGGAATTCCTCCGTTCAGGGGTTAAGGCCGGGCCGGCGCCCGTTCCGGTAATTCTAGGAGGCAGGTCCGGGGCAGGTCAATCGCTAAATACAGGGTTCCGCCAATCCTTTCTTCAGGCCCGGGCGTAAAGACTTCATCCATGCATCTCCTTGTCCGAGAAAACCCTTTTCCGGCCAAAGGTTTATGGTAATATACTGCGTTCAAAACAAAGGATCCAAATGCCGTTTTTAAAGCCCATCTTTGATATCCGCGCGGGTGAAAGGGCCAAAACCCTTTTCATGGCCGGATACTTTTTCCTGACCATTGCCCTGGTTTACATTCTCAAGCCCATCCGCAGCTCCCTTTTCCTTGAAGAACTCGGGGCTGAAAACCTCCGGTATGCCTACATGGCAGAGGGCATCTTTCTTGTATTTGTGGTCGCGGTTTATATTCAGCTTTCACGCCTGCTGCCCAAAAAGGTTTTCTTCCCGGCCATTCTGGGGTTCTTTGCCTCGAATCTGGTCATTTTCTGGATTCTTTTCCGCATGAAAGTTCCCTACCTCTCCGGCATTTTTTACGTCTGGGTGGATTCCTTTACCATCACCATCACGACCCAGTTCTGGCTGCTGGCCAATGATATTTTCACCACCGAGCAGGCCAAACGCCTCTTCGGTATCATTATCAGCGCCGGTTCCATCGGCGGCGTAGCAGGGGGCTTCCTGACCGGGCATGCTGTTAACTGGCTCAAGACCGAAGACCTTCTTCTGGTGACCGCGGCCCTGGTCGCGGTTTGTATTGTCCTGACCCTGGCGACTGAGACCCTGGAATTTAAAAACAATTACGATGAATTCACGGCGGGCAACAAAGACCCGGAAGCCCCGGACGCCGGGGAATCCGTATTCAAAATCTTCTTCAAACACCATTACTTTATTTATCTGATCCTGCTGGTCATTGTGGCCAAAGTCGCCTCCACCGTGATTGATAACCAGTTCACAACTTCCGTAGAAGGTTTTATCGCGGGCAAAGAAGCGCGCACGGCTTTCTTTGGCAACTTCATGGCCTGGCTGAATATCGCTTCCTTTTGCATGCAGCTGCTGGCCACAGGCCCCCTGCTCCGCCGCTTCGGCATCAACGCATTGTGGATCCTTCCCGCCGGTCTGGGCATCCTGTGCATGGGCGGCTGGTTCTTTCCCATTTTTTCCATGGTCGCGGCACTCCGGATTTTCGACGGCAGCGTCAATTACTCCATTCAGCAGGCTTCCAAAGAGCTTCTTTTCCTGCCCATTCCCGGCGCCTTGCGGCCGCGCGTCAAGCCCGTGATCGACATGCTGGGCTTCCGCCTGGCCAAAACACTTGGCGGCGTGTACATCGCCGCGGCATCTACCCTTATCGGAATTCACAATAAACACGCAGGGATTCTAGCCATCGGCCTTGTTCCTGTCTGGTGCCTCATCCTTGCAGGCATCAAAAAAGAATACCCAAAACTTCAGGCCCATCACCAGCTTTACGCAAAAAAACCCGTTTAAAATGCAGCGGAGTGCCCTTTTAAAAGCCGGAAAAAAGACTGTCCTTCTGGCCTTTGCGCTTTCATGCCTGGGCATGAATTTCACGCAAACCGCAACGGCTGCAGAAGCAGCCGTTCTTCTTGAGCCCGCTCCGGATTTTGATCAAAGCCACTCTTTCAAAGCTCTTCGGAAAGCCAGCCCCGGGACAAAACTTTATGAAATGCGCAGGATTGAATACCTGCTCGAGCGCCTCGCGGAGTC
>CAZIQJ010000081.1:0-9282 GCA_964541285.1 uncultured bacterium
AGCCCCCGGCTATGAAAAATATTTTTATGAAAATCTGGGCGGATTTTTTTATGTCAACGGCGGGCTTCCGCAGCCCGGCCTGGACAAGCAGATCCTGGCAGGGGACTATGGCAAGGATTTTGTCCGCGGTCTGGGCCGTGAGACAGGCTCGGCCTGGGCCTATGGACGGCTGGATTTTGAGCAGGCGGTGCGCGGGATCAAAACTGAGGTTCCGGAATTGCTTGCGCCCTCGCTTTTTGAAGGCATCGGGTGGGGCTTGCGCCGGGAAATTCCGGAAGACCGCGAGCGTGCGCTGGCCTGGGTGCGCCGTCTGCCGCCCGTGTGGCAGGAAGACGCCATGAAAGGTCTGAAAGCATGCGAGGAGTGGTATGAGCTTCCTGCGTAGATATTTCTGGCTCTGGATGGGGCTTCTGGCCGTGACGTTTCTGACGCTGCGGCTGGGTGTGATTTTTACGGCCGTGGAAAGGATTTCCTATCCCGACGAACTGGGCGCAGGCACTATCGCTCAGGAGCTTATGCGCGGTCTGAAAATGCCGTTTGCCGCGTATCAGGTGGACTTTTACTCGCAGGAGTCGCTTTTTATAGGGCTCTGGAACAGGCCCTTCTTCAAGCTTCTGGGCCCCACGCTGCTGGCGCTGAAGCTGGCCCATCTGGTTTTTTCCTGCTGCATGGTTTTTCTGAGCGCCGCGCTTTTACGCCGCTGGGCCGGAGACTCGGCCGCGCTCACGGGCGCGTGTCTGCTGACGTTCAGCTCCCCGTTCATTACCCAGACTTCTCTTATGGCCTTTACCGCGCATTCCGAGGCGATTCTGCCCATGCTTCTGATTTTCTGGGCCTACGGAGAGATGATGCGGGAGGGAAACTCGCGGCTTTTTTACCTCGCGCTTTTCGGCCTGCTTTCGGGCCTGGGCTTCTGGTTTTATCCCGCGGTGGGCGTAGTAACAGCGGGCTGTATGTCTGCCTGGTTTTTTACGGACCGCCGTTCTTTTCTGAGCAAGGACCTGGCCTGTTTTGCGTTTTTCTTTTTGTCCGGCGTTTCGCCGCTTTTGGCGGAATATTTCCGCGCAGGCAGCCAGCAGGTATTTTTCGTGGAAGAGTCGCTCGCGGCCGCGGAATGGGCGCGCGTTTTTATCAAGGCGCCGAGGCTTTTGCTGCTGGGCTTTCCTCTGAGTTTTTCTTCTTTCAGCACGCTGGGCCTGGACGCGCGGGTGTTTTCCGTGTTTTACGCGCTGTTTTTTTACGGGCTTCTGGCAGGCCTTTTTTTCCGTTTGTGGAAAGACCGCGCCGGGCTCCGCGAGCGCCCCATGGAGCCTGCGCTGGCTTTTTATTTTCCGGTCCTGGTCTTCTTTTTTATGGTCACGCGCTTTGATGTCGTGAGGTTTGAGAATTTTTTCCAGTTCCGCTACCTGACTTCCGCGGCGCACGCGGGCGTGCTCGCGGTTTCATGCCTGCTGCCTCGCCTGCGCCGGAGAAAAATCATTCTGGCCGCCCTTGTGGCGCTGGGCGTGCTGTCGCAGAGCACGCTGCTTTTCAAGGCGCCCCTCGCCAGCGCTGCGCGTTACCGCGGTTACTGGTACGGTCCGCTGGGTGACCATCTCCAGACGTCTCTTTTTCCCGGAAAAAAGTTTTTCCCCGATTATGGCCAGATCGTTTCCTGGTTTCCGCCGGACGAAGCTCCTTTTCTCTACGCAGGCATGATGGCCAGCTGGAACGGGCCTCTTCCCTCTGAAGAGGAGCGTCGGGGCCAGATGGAGGCCCTGCCTCCGGCTTTGCAGAGGCAGCTGGCGCGAAAGTGGGGTAATTTCGCGGTGAACGAGAACGCGGACTATGAAAGCCTTGGATCCATCGCTGCGACGCTTCCTGAAAGCGCGCGCCCTTTTTTCTGGGAAGGCGCTGCTGACGACGCGGACGGCGTGCGAAAGTGGGCGGCGCGGGCTTCCGCGGATCAGATGCCCGCGGTCTGTACGGTCCTGGGAAGGCTGGCTTCCGGCCCTGATCCGCTTTGCCGGGATTTTTCCCGGGATTTTTACCGCGGCGCGGGACAGGCGATTTTGTGCGACGATTGCCTTTACCAGCCGGCTTTCGTGGATGGTATGAAGACTTTTCCATCCGGCCTGGCTTTTGAAGTTACGGAAGAGCAGGCGCAGCATGCGGCTTGGGGACTGGGCTGGGCTGTACGCAGTGTCAACTGGAACGATTCCGCGCGTGCGCGCGACTGGATTTTGACGATGCCTGAAAAATTCCGCGAACAGGCAGCCGAGGGCGCGGGGGCTTACGAAAGCTGGTACGGGATTTAATCCATTTCCTCGAATGGAAGGCCGGAAGATTTGTTCTCAAGGCGCCGGCCATTGCATTCCAGCCAGCCGTGGGCGTGCATGCCTTCCGTGTCGCGCGCCACGCCTACCTTGAACTCGGTGGGCAGGCGCAGGAAATCCGCGATCCACTTCAAGGCCACGGCCTTGCGCAGGCAGTGCGGTCTGAGTCCAAACTGTCTGTCCGCGATTTCCGTGAGCTTTAGAAGCTTTTCCAGATTTCCATCCTTGTTTTTCGCGGGGAACACGCCTGTTTTTTTCAATCTTGAAAAAACGCGGGGAGCGGGAGAAAGACGGATATAAATCTCCGCGGCTGCGAGAGCTGTCCACAGGCCCGCGATTCCGGCCAGGTCCGGCAAAGAGTAATGGCGGGCCCGTTTCAGTTTTGATAACATGAAAGTATTCTAGCGCAACCCATGCTTAAAAAAAACCGGCAAGTCATCATTCTGGGAGCAGGTATTTCCGGCCTGGGCGCGGCCTGGCGCCTTGCGGCCGAGGGTCTTCCTGTGACTGTTCTTGAAGCTTCTCCCGGCCCCGGGGGGCTGGCAGGTACTGTGCGCCAGGACGGTTTTGGCCTGGATTTCGGCCCGCACTCTTTTTTTACCGAAGATGAAGAAATCCGGGAGATCGTCCTTGGGCTTTTCGACCCTCCGCTTGTTCCCGAAAAACGTACCGTCAAATTTTTCTACCGCGGCAAATACCTGGACTATCCTTTCACGCCGCTTTCAATTGCCCGCCAGATGGGCTGGGGCGCGCTGCCTGTGGCCGGGAGCTGGCTGAAGGAAAAAATGCTTCCTTCAGTTGATGCGGACCCCGGCGCTGAAAGTGTGCGCGATTGGGCTGTGCGCAGCTTTGGAGCGCGGCTTTACCATTCTTTTTTCAAGCCTTACACCGAACAATTCTGGAAAATCAGCTGCGAGGAGCTTTCCGCGCGCGCCATTCCTTCTCACACGCGCGTCAGTTTTATCAATGCGCTGAAAGTTCTTTTTAAAGGAAACGCAGGCGGTGCTTCAGTGCTTGAAAGGGAAAATCTCCCAGTCCATTATCCCCGCACCGGTTACGGCGAAATTGCGGACAAGCTTTTGGAAAAGGCCGTATCCTCGGGCGCGGAAGTCCGTTTTAAGAGCCGTGTCACGCGCGTTGAAAACCAGGACGGGGAATTCCATGTTTTTTGCGAAGGGGAAAGCGGGAACTCTGAAATTTCCGGCGGCCGTGTCATTTCAACTATCCCGCTTCCGCGTATCGCGTCTTTTTTTGAACTTCCTTCCGGAATCGAGGACGCGGTCCGGAAACTGTGTTACCGGCCCGTGCTGGTGCTGGGCATGGCGCTGGAGCGCGAAAATGTTCTGCCTGCCAGTTACATCTACACGCTCGACAAACCCTACAACCGTTTGACGGACATGAACAAGTTCAGCCCTGGGACCAGTCCGAAGGGCCAAAACATTCTGGCCGCGGAAATTTCCTGCGGCGTGGATGATCCGCTGTTTGATACGGACGAGGAGACCCTTTTCGGGCTTTGCGCGCCGCATCTTGAGGCCGCGGGAATCCTGCGGCGCCAGGAAGTCAAAAAACTTATGATCGCGCGAGCGCGGTATGCTTATCCGGTTTATCTGAAGGGCTGTGAGAAATTTCCAACACTCGTGGCGGGTTATCTTGAAACTCATGCGCCCGGGCTTTCATTGCTGGGCCGAACCGGGACTTTCTGTTATATGGACGCGGACCAGTGTCTGCGCAGAGCTTTTGACCTTGCGGACGAAATCCTGCGTGCGGACAAGGAGAAAAATATTGAGCGTGCCTTCACCGGTTAAAAACAGCCTGCTTTTTTTATTCGCACTGGCGCTGGCATGTCTTATCGCTGAGGTGTATCTACGGTTCAATCCGCCGGATTGGCTTCCTGCCCAGACCTTTATTTCTATCCAGCAGGAGGGTTCCGAGTTTTTTCCTGATCCCCGCATTGGCTATGTGCCCCGGGCTGGAGACGAGAGGATTTTCAGAGGCCGGGAGTTCAAGACCAGGGTTAAAATCAATTCGGCTCATATGCGTGACCGGGAGTATCCGGTTGAAAAAAACGCGGATAAAAAAAGGATTATCGCGGTCGGCGATTCTTATGTTTTTGGCTGGGGCGTTGAGCAGGACCAGGCATTTACGGAAATCCTGGAAGACCGGCTTTTGAAAAATACGGAAGTATTGAACATGGGGGTTTCCGGATATTGCGGCAGTCAGGAAGTCGAGTGGCTGGCTGCTCAGGGGGTAAAGTATCAACCTGACGTTGTGCTGTTTTTTACCTGCGGTTTTCCGGTGTCCTGTATCAGCAATAATATTTTCAAGAACGGACAAATGGTATGGGTTTCAGAATCGTCTCCGGGCCCGTGGGCCCGCTTCCGCGCATGGGCCTACCGCCGCAGCTATCTTTTTAATTTCCTCTATTTTTTCTACAGCCGCAGCCGTGAAATTCTTGTCTCTGCTTTTGGGCGGGGAGCCAGGCCGGCAGGTCCGCTGAAGTTCATTTCATCGGATGACCGCCCGGAGTATCTCTCTGAGGGGCAGTCGATTCTTGAAAAACTGGACAGTCTTTCCAGGAAAAACGGGTTTAAGCCCATTCTTGTTTTCTTTCATGAGCGCCATGAAGCGGAAGACGGCCTTCCCGAAATTGAGCGCGAAGACGCGGCGTATCTTGAAAACTTTTGCAGGCAAAGAGGCTGGGGATTTTTGGACCTTACAGAAATTTTGCGAATAAAAAAACTGGAGAGCGGCCTGTCTTCTTATTTCAAATATGACGTTCACTGGAACCGGCATGGGCATGAAGCTGTGGCTGCGGCGCTGGCAGATTATCTGACAGCAAACGGGTTTGCGGAGCCGCGCCGTGAAAGCTGAACTGCTGGAAGCGCCGGACATTTCCGGAAAAAAAGGATGGCTGGAAAAGATGCGCTGGCCCCTGGCCCTTGCCGCGCTTTACCTGATTTCGCGTTTTACCATCCTTCTTCTGAATTATGAATCGGTTTCCGACCTTGAGGAACTTTTGCGGGGGGCCATTGCCCGCGAGTTCATGACCGGGCTTAAAAAGCCGCTGAGTTTTTATGCGGCGGACTCCTACTCCGGCGGCGGTTCAATTATCACCGGAATGCTGGGCTCTGTTTTTTTCCGGATTTTCGGGCCGAATTATTTTTCCCTGAAAATCGTGCCGGTCCTTTTTTACTCTCTTCCGACACTGCTTCTGACTTTTTATTTTATGAAGCGCAACTTCGGCGAAAGAGCAGCCGCTCTTACCGGCCTTTTCTTTATTTTTTCCCCCGCGCCTCTTTTTATAATCAGTATGAATGCCTGGGGCTGCTACAGCATTGCCCGGCTTATCAGCGCCTGCATGTTTTTTATCCTTTACGAGATGCTTTTTCATGAAAAGGAAAACGGCCCGGGTTACGCCCTGCTGGGTTTCCTGGGGAGTATGGGGATATGGATCGCTTATCCCGTTCTTTCGACTACAGCAGCCTGCGCAGCCAGCCTTTTGATTTTCAGGCCGCGGAGTTTCCTGGGCCGGAAAGGCCTGGTTTTTTTTGGCGCGTTCATGGGCGGAATCATTTTCGGAAAGATCGCAGGCTTTCTTCCGGGCTACGGGCCGCTCGGTTTTTTTGTGCACTATGTTTTTGCTTCCCGCTATGAGAGCCCGGAAATCCTCCAGATCTTCCATGGATTTCTGGAAAAATTTTACAGGGTCGCGGTATTGGCTTTGCCGCGCTCATTCTGGGCGGGGTACCGGGGGCTGTATGCCTGGGAAATACCCCTTTCTTTTCTGACGCTGGGTTTTGGGCTTTCGGTTTTTTCCCTGTTCCTGAAACGCCGCCTTGGAGCGGGCGGGCTGAAGGATCCGGTGCTCATGAGGTGCTTACCCTTTTTTATCAAGATGCTTTTTTTTCTGCTGGTTTATGCGGTTTCAAGCGTTCCTGTCCCTTCTCCGGGAGAAGTCGCGCTCTCTTACCGGTATTTCTCTTCCAGCCAGTTTTACGGACTTTGTTTTTTCTCTGTCATCGCGGGCCTGAACCGCCGGAAATGGATGGCTGCGATGGTTCTGGCCGTCGTCTACGGCATTGGAGTCCACGCGTCTCTTTTACGGTTTATTTCCTGGGGGGACGTTTTCCGGCATAAGGGATATTCTTATTATCAGCTGGGAGAGCTCTGGCAGCACCTCAGCTGGAAATACAAGGACATGGATGCCGGGCCGATTCTCCGGAAATTCAAGGCGGAGGAAAACCGGAATGCTTTCTACCAGGGGTTTATTTTTGGCTATCCATTTTCAAAGGAAAATCTCGAAAATTTTCCTTTGAAAGAGCTGCAGGCTTTGGCGCCAAAAAAGCATAAATTTTTTATGGAAGCGCTGGGCCGTTACTATGCTTTTGAGAACTTCAGGGATTTGGATGCTGTGGCTGCCCGCGCCGGAAAGCTGGCGCCGCGGGAAGCTGAAAGCTTTTACAAGGGGCTGAGTTTCGGCGCCGCCAGCCGGGGGGACGGGCTGCTGGCTTTTTATATTTCACAGCTGGATAAAATTCCTTCGCGGCATCATCCTTTCTTTTATTTCAGTCTGGGCATTCTGATTTATAATCAGAGTGAGCCGGGCTGGGAAGAAGCTGTGAGGATTTTTAACAGTTTTCCGGAAAATGAGAAGAAGAGATGGGTTTACCGCGGTATGGGAAGGGACGCTGCCGCAACCTGGATCGGCAGCCGTATGCGTTTGGCCAAAATTCTTGAGACCGTGCCTTTGCCTGTTCCTGAAAAGTGGCAGAAGGATTTCTGCTGGGGTATAGGCTGGGGGGTGCGGGGAGCGTTGAGGGAAGACAGGGAGAGGGCTATCCAATGGATCCGGATGAGGATTCCGGAAAAGGACCAGGCCGCCGCTCTCAAAGGCCTGGACAGTTATGAAAAATGGTATCAAACCGGGCCTTACGAGGAAGAAGACGGAGACATTTTATCATTAGCGGAGCGGTCATGAAAACTGCAGGCGGAGAAAAGCCCGCGGAATGGGTCGATTACTGGCGCGCAGACACATTCTGGAAGAATTCCGGGGCGTGGGAGATGAATGCCCGGATTTTTATGCGGAAGGCCGCGTCTTTTCTCGAGTTTAAAAAGGAGCACAGGGTCCTCAGCTTTGGATGCGGGGCAGGGCATCTCGAGGCGCTGATCGCGCCCAGGGTCCGCGAACTCACAGCCGTGGATATTTCGCCTGAAATGATCAATACCGCGGCCGTCCGGTGCGCGGGATCGCGGAATGTTTCTTTTGAATGCAGGTCTCCCGGAGATTTTGATTTTTTACGGACCGGAAAATACAATCTTTTTCTGGCTGTCAGCGTGGTTCAGTATCTGGAAAGCGAGGCCGATGTCCTGCGCCTGATCGCGAGCGCACGCGCGGCGGCTCTTCCCGGGGCCGTGTTTTTGATCGCGGACATTCCTGCCGGCCCTTCAGGACTTTCTTTCTTTTTTCGAGGCCTGTGCGAAGGCCATGCCGCTCGGAAACTTTTATGGGCCGCGGAGCTTTTTTTGAAAGCCGGCGCTTACAGAAAAGCTTCGCGTGAATTTCCCTTGCTTTGTTTTTCGCGGGAACAGCTTGAGGCGCTTCTGAAAAAAAACGGGCTGAAAGGCGAGGTTCTTCGCGAGTCTTTTTCCATCAACGCGGGCCGGCACAGCCTGCTGGTTTATCTGAATCCATGACATCATACGCCTGCGCGGTGTGCGGCCATGCCCTTCATTCCTTTCTGGATTTCGGCCGCATGCCTCTGGCCAATGGTTTCCTCCGCGCGGAGGAATTTTCCGGCGAGTATTTTTTTGATCTTGAGGCAGGCCTTTGCCCTTCCTGCGGCCTGGTGCAGCTCCTTCGTCAGCCCGCGCGCGAAAAAATGTTTCACGGCGAATATCCTTTTTCCACCTCCAGCTCATCCCGCATGGCCGCGCATTTTCGCGGGCTGGCCGAAAGACTGGCAGGAGAACTTGCCCCCGGAAGTTTTGTGGTGGAAATCGGCAGCAATGACGGCACTTTTCTTGAAACGTTCGCGAAGAAAGGCTTTCCTCATCTGGGCGTGGAGCCTGCCGCGGGTCTGAACCGCCTGGCCGCTGCCCGGGGAGTCCGGACATTTGAAGGTTTTTTTGACCAGGACACGGCCGCCAGGATCGTGAAAGAAAAAGGCCGCGCCGAGCTTGTATTCGCGGCCAATGTTTTCTGCCATCTGCCTTACCTGAATTCTGTTTTTGAAGGTTTGAAGAGCCTGCTTTCTGAAAATGGAAGGATTGTTTTTGAGGACCCGTACCTGGGCAATGTGCTGGAAAATAATTCCTATGACCAGATTTATGACGAGCACTTTTTTCTTTTCTCTGTCTCCGCGGTCCGGAAAATCGCGGCTTCTCACGGGTTTGAACTGACGGACGCCGAGCCGCTGTGGACCCACGGAGGCTCCATGCGGTATTTTTTGAGCGGGTCGGGAAAGCGCCGGGTTTCTCCGCGCGCTCTTGAACTGATGGAGAAAGAAAAGGCCATGGGAATTTCCCTGCCTGAAACTTTTGAGAAATTCCGCGGCCGCTGCCAGGAATCAAAGTCAAAACTGGTAGCGCTGCTTCGCAGGCTCAAGAGCGAAGGTTCGCGGGTCGCGGGTTATGCTGCGACCTCCAAGGCGGCCACGGTTTTAAATTACTGCGGAATCGGCCCGGATCTTCTAGAATGTGTCTATGACACCACGCCTTCCAAACAGGGCAAATATTCGCCCGGCGCGCATATTCCCGTGCGTCCGTGGGAAGAATTTTCAAAGCCTTATCCGGATTACGCGCTTCTTTTTGCCTACAACCACATGGATGAAATCATGACCAAAGAAAGCGGGTTCATGAAACAGGGCGGAAAGTGGATTGTTTTTGTTCCTCATGTGCAGGTGCTGTCATGAGCCCGGAATCTTTTTTAAAAGGGAAGCGCGTGCTGGTTACGGGCGCTTCGGGTTTT
>CAZIQJ010000082.1:0-9061 GCA_964541285.1 uncultured bacterium
AAGCTTCGCCAGGATTATGACATCATCCTTCTGGACAGCCCTCCGTACCTGGCGGTCGCGGACGTTTCGGTCCTGAGCGAATATGCTTCGGCCATGGTGGTTATCGCGCGTTATCTTTCGACCGACAAGGGCCACTTGCGCGACTTGAAGCGCAGGTTCCGGGATTACGCCACGCAGGTCATGGGCGTTGTCATCAACCAGGTCAGCGTGAAGCAGAAAGACTACTATTATCAGCAGTATTACTATTACGGGTACGGTGACGGTGACGTAAAGAAATGAAAGTCGCCGGTTTGAAGTTTCTTCAAGCAGGTCTCCTTCTGGTTTTTATCTTTCTTCCGCTTTTTTTTGGTTCAGTCCACGCCTGGTCGTCCATGAGTTTTTGCGCGGCGCTTTTCCTTCTCTTTTTCTTTTTCCCGGAATCTGTTGCCCGGTTCCGTTCTTTTCCCGGCTATTTTCAGGCCGCTTCCTTGCTGACCTTTGGTTTTCTGGCTGCTCAGGCGGCCGGGCTTTCAGCCGACCCGTTTGCCACGCAGACAGAACTCCTGAAATGGCTGGCCTGCGCCGCTGCTTTTTTGCTGGCCTCCATGCTGCCTGAAAAACCGCGCGTGCTTTTGCTTGCGGCAGGGGCCGGGGTGGTTTTTTTTGAGGCCTGCTACGGCCTTGTTCAAACCGGGCTGGGCTATGACAGGGTTTTGTGGCGGGCGCAGGAAACGCATGCCGGATTTGCCACCGGAACTTTTCTTAACCGGAATCACCTGGCCGGACTTTTGCAGCTGGGCCTGGGAATTCAGCTTGGGTTTCTGCTCAAGAGCCTGCGGGAGCGGCGCAAGGTTTCATCGATAGTCTTAACGATCATTTTTCTTGTGACTTTCACAGCCCTGGTAAAGACAGGCTCGCGCATGGGGCTGACTTCATTCCTGCTTTCTGTGATGATTTTCTGTTTTTCGCTCCGCTTTCGCGCGGGGAGTTTTCCCCGGCCTCTTTTTTTTTTAATCCTGGCATGTGCCGCCGGGCTGGCTCTTTTTCTGGGGAGCCGGGAACTGGCAGCCCGTTTTTCCGGGCCTGTTCTGTGGGAGCAGTCCTGGGGGGGCAGGGAACTAGCCTGGAAAAGTACCCTGGCCCTGATTAAGGGCCATTTTTGGCTTGGAACAGGCCTTGGGACCTATGACTGGGTCTTTCCGCGGTATCAGCCTGCCGGCCTGCTGATGGGCTGGAATCATGCCCATAATGACTATCTGGAGCTTTCTTCAGGGCTTGGCGTGCCCCTGTTTGCGGTCTGGGGGCTGGGGATTTTGGGCCTGCTGGCAGGAAGCCTGCGGCGGGCTTTCAGCGCAGAGGAGAACGTATTTCCGCTTGTCTGGGGAATCCTGGCCGGATTGTTTTCCTTTCTGGCCCATGGGCTGACGGATTTTAACTGGGCCATTCCCTCAAACGCTTTCTGGTTTTTTTTTCTTCTCGCCGCAGCGCTGGCTTTTTTGCGGGCACCTGAAAAAGAACCCGTTTCCCTGAAGCCGGTTTATGCCGTGATTTTCCGTGCGGCTGTTTTTATTCTGGCTCTTTTTTCCGCGCAAAAAGCCTGGGCCGGAGTTTCTCTTTACGCCGCGAACCGTGCTTTTCTGGCCCGTGATTTTTCCGCGGCAGCAGAGGCGGTTCAGAAATCCGTGAAAATGGATCCGTTTAACCGCGCGGCCCGCTTTTTGCTCGGTAAAAGCCTGCTTGAAAAAGGCAAAAAAGAATCCGACGCGGTCCTGCTTCAGAAAGCGGAAAATGTTTTTTCTGACCTGACCCGTGAAATGCCGTTTTATGGAAGGGCCTGGGCCTGGCTGGGCCTTTCGAAAATCGCAGTGCAGGCTGCCGGCGGCGAGAAAATAACGGAAGGCGAATGGAAAAAAATCCAGGGCTGCCTGCTGACCGCTCTGGACCGGGAGCCTTCCAGCGCCTGGCTGTCCTGGACGGTTTCAAAACAGCTTCTGGCCCATTCGGATTTTTTAAACGCTGAGGAAAAACAGCGGGCTTTTGAACTTCTTGTTTTCGGGCTGACGCTGCGATATGAAGGCCAGGCCTCGATTTATTTGCAGCCCGCGCTGGAGTTTCTGTGGAAGCATTTCCGGGATTTTGAGCTGCTGGAAAAAGCTGTGCCGCGGGATTATGCTTCTTACCGGGTCCTGCTTGGTTTTATTGAAGAACAGAAAATCTGGGCTTACCGGAGCAGGGTTTACCCCCGGTTTCTGGAATTTGCCGCGGTTTTTTATGAAGCGCAATGCCAGGAAGGCCGTGCGCTTCTGGCAAAACGGAACTTCAGAAAAGCATTCGAGGTTTTTCAAAGAGCGGATTGGGCGCGGCAGGAAATGCTGGAAGCCAAGGCCGGTATGCTGGCTGCAAGATCCCGGTTAGATCCAGTTCCTTATTCACGTGAGCAGGCAAACCTCTGGCTTGGGGAAATTCTGGAGCAGGAGGAAATGCCGGCTCAGGCATGGCTGGAAGATATTCGCCCGGCGGTGCAGGCTTCGCAGGATCCTTATCTGCAAGGGCTGTGGGCTTACCGAAGCGGGCAATGGCAGGAGGCTTTACAGGGATTTAATACAGACAGCCGTTTTAAAAACCGGAGCAGAAGGTGGCGTGCGGATGCTCTGAAAAAAACAGGGGAGGCCGCGCAGGCGCTGGAGCTTTTGCGGCCCGCGCTGGATGAAACCAATCCGGACCTTCGAGAGCTGATTTTGCTTAAAAATATGGATTCGTCACGAGGCCCTGCCGCGGATTTGAAAATCCGTGAAATCCTGGAGTTGTCATCTGCTCCGCGTATTGTGCTGCCCGCGAAGGGTGAAAAAAGTGAATACGGGTTAAATGGCGCCGGCATATGGCTGAATCTTCTGCCTGGAGAAACAACGGTTAAAATCCTGATCCGCAGCAAGCCTTACAAAGGGGAGTTTGCGTATGTCCGGTTCCAGATTTGGGAAGGGGACCGCCACCGGGAAGCCGGAGATTTTTATGTTTCAAGCCCGGCCGGATCGCTTTATTCCCTGAATTTTAAAACTTCGGGAGGTTTGCGGCTTCTGACTGTGGGAGTGGCCAATGGAGCGCAGAAACCCGGCGGGGCCGGTCCTGAAGCGGAATTTGGAGCTGTGAAAGTGAAGACATCCTGATGGAACAGAAAAAACCTTTTATTTCAACCACGATCTGGGTCCTGCTCGGCAGGGCGGGCGGCGTGCTGATCCCGTTCCTGATTGCCCTCCTTTGGGGAGCCGGCCCGGCCACCGACGCTTTCTTCTTTGCCTACGCCATCATTTTTTCACTGCAGAATATTTTTGCCCATATTTTCGAAGCCTCGCTGGTGCCGTTTATCGTGGAGCGCAAGGACGCCCCGGAAAAATCCATGAGCTTCACGCTGGGCGCGCTCAAAGCCTCTTTCCCGCTCATGAGCTTGTTCAGCATCGGCCTGGCATTTGCATTGCCGTTTATCCTGAGGCTGAGTCCGTCTGTGCATCCTGAAACGTCCCTGCTGGTTTCCCGCCTTTACTGGGAAATGCTGCCAGGGCTTCTCATGGCCGCGCTTGTTTCCGCGTATCAGGGTTTTTTTTACGCGCACAAGAATTTCTGGTTTCCCGCGGTTTCTCCGCTTTTCCGCACTATGATGATGGCGCTTTTCTTTATTTTTCTTCGCGGGCCCCTGGGGGTGCATTCCCTGACCCTGGGATTTCTTGCAGGAGAAACCGCGCGCTGGGCCTGCGCGCACTGGCTGCTGGCAAGAGAGGAAAGGATCCGTTTTTCCGTGCCGCCGGAAGATTTCCGCAAGGTCCTGGAATTTTTCCGCCAGGCTTCGTTTCAATTTCTCGCGCTTCTGGCCATGAATATTCTGCCGCTGACAGACCAGTGGGCCGCGGCCCCGCTCGGCCCCGGAGGACTCAGCCTTTTTAATTACGCGGACCGTCTCTTGCAGGTGCCGTACCTGCTTTTCTTTTACGGATTCACGCAGATTTTTCTCTCTTTCTGGGCCGAAAGTTTTCAGAAAGAGGAGAGCGGGGTTTTTTACCAAAAGGTCGGCAAGGACATGAGGGTTGTTTTCGCGGGGGCCGCGGCGCTTGTTTTCTTTCTCTGGATCGCGGCGTCACCCCTGGTGAAACTGATTTTTATGCGCTCTAACCTGACAGAACCCCAGCTTCTGGAATTGACCGGAATTTTCCGCTGGCTGGCCGCGGGATTTCTTCCGGGGATCCTGCGCATCCTCTATGGAAGGGTTCTGATCATTATCAAAAAATCCAGGTTCTATTTCCTCCAGTGCTGGGTAGAATTGTTTCTGAAAGTCGGGTTTAATTTTATTTTCGCGGACTGGTTCGGAATCCGCGGGCTGGCCATGGCCACGGCAGCTGTTTATGCCGTGACCGCGGTATGGCTTTATCTCTATCTGAAAATACAGGCCCGAGGAAATTCCCGGGCAGTCAAAGGCTCCTGAAATGTGCGGCATTTGCGGTGTTGTTTCTGTTGAACAGACCCAGCCCTTGAGCGAAGAGCGGCTGGTGGCCATGCGGGACTCTCTGATTCACCGCGGCCCGGATGACGCGGGTCATTATCTTGGCCCCGGCGCCGCGCTTGGTTCCCGCAGGCTGGCCGTGCTTGACCTTTCCCAGAAAGGCCATATGCCCATGGTGTCTTCAGACGGCCGTTACCAGATCGTTTACAACGGCGAAGTTTATAATTTTGAAAGCCTGCGCGCGGATATGGAAAAAAAGGGCATTCGTTTTCATTCCGGAACAGACACGGAAGTTATCCTGAATCTTTATATTGCCGAAGGCCCTTCCATGCTGACGCGGCTCAACGGCATGTTTGCCATCGCCGTCTGGGACAGCCAGGACCGCCGTCTTTTTCTTGCACGCGACCGCCTGGGCGTCAAACCTCTTTATTATTCCGGGCAGAACGGACGGTTTTATTTCGCGTCGGAAGAGAAAGCTTTTTTCGCGGCCGGGCTTCCGGCTTCTTTTGATTCCAGCACTCTTGAAGAACTGCTGGTGTTTCATTACACGGCGGGGGAGAAGACGCCTT
Organism: uncultured bacterium; assembly: GCA_964541285.1. Lineage (GTDB taxonomy): Bacteria > Omnitrophota > Omnitrophia > Omnitrophales > Aquincolibacteriaceae > CAYLPP01. The sequence continues at coordinate 5,038 of CAZIQJ010000082.1, forward strand.
ACGCGGGTGTGAAACGGCTTTTGCCCGGCCATTATCTGGACTGGCATCAGGGAAAAGCCAGTGTCGTCCGGTGGTGGAACCTTGCAGAGCGCGCGCGCCGGGTCCGTGAAGAGGTTACGCGCGATCCGGAGACGTGGTTTCGCGCCACCTTTGATGACGCGGTCAGGATCCGCAGGATCAGCGATGTTCCCGTGGGTGTTTTTTTAAGCGGCGGTCTGGATTCTGGCTCTGTCGCGGCTTCCATGGCCATGCAGAATAACGGTCCGGTTTCAGGTTTCACGATCCGTTTTGAGGAAAAGGAATACGATGAAGGCCCGCTCGCCGCGGCCGTGGCTTCGCGCTACAAACTCAACGTCCATGAACTTAAAATTCCGCTTGCCGAGGCCGCGGAACTTCTGGGTCAAGCCGCTGGTTTTCTGGATGAGCCCATGGCCCATGCCAGTGATATTCATCTCTGGATGATTTCCCGTTATGCCAAGCGCAAAGCCACAGTCCTGCTTTCCGGGGAAGGCGCGGATGAAACCATGGCGGGTTACGGCTGGTATTTGAAATACCGGATCCTGCCTTTACTCAAAAATTTCCGGTTCCCGGCCGCAGTGCTTCAGGCCTTCAGCCCGCGCCTGAGGAAGCTGAACCGTTTTTTGTCACTGAATCCGGTTTCTCAAATGATCCTCCGAGAATCATCGGAAACCATGCCGAAGGATCTTGCGCACTTTGGTATCTCGCCGGTCCAGGAGCATTTTGAATTCCGCGAAGCGCTTCTTCGGGAAGCTCGGGAGCTTTATCCCGGCGAGCCTGTGCGGCAGGCCATGTACTATGACCAGCACACGTATCTTTCTTCTATCCTGGACCGGAATGACAAAATGACCATGGCCGCGTCCATTGAATGCCGCACGCCTTTTCTGGATTACAGACTGGTTGAGGGGCTGGCGTCCATGCCTTCCTCTTTGCTTTTTAAAGGCTGGAAAAATAAATCACTTTTGCGGCGCGCGCTGGGAGACAGGCTGCCGTCCGCTGTTTTGCGGGGAAGGAAAAAAGGTTTTGATGTTCCCTGGCCGTTATATATGAGACAGAACGCGGCTCTCAAAAAGCAGGTGCTTGAGCTGCCCGGGCATCCGGTGCTGGCGTCCCTTACTCTGGACCGGCGGAAAATGGAGCAGGGAATCAAGGCGTTTCTGGCAGGGGATGATACGCACGCAAGGCTGGTCCGTCACCTTTTAATGCTTGCTGTCTGGTATGATGCCTGTATTGCTCAAAGGTCCGCAAAATCCTGAAACCTGAGTGGAGTTTATGAAAAAGTTTTTCAGCGCTTTATTTTTTATCCTTTATATCATTTTCATCGTGGCTGTTTTTTTTGGCGCGATGGAGCTTGCCGCCCGCCATCTCCGCCCGCAGCTGATTCATCCTTCGCGCGAGCGCGAAAGGTTCTGCCAGTACGACCCTGAAATCGGCTGGGTGAATAAACCCCTGGCTTCCGGGCGCTTTAAAGCGCAGGACTTTGATGTGGCCGTGCAGATCAATTCCAAAGGCATGCGTGATGATGAGTATGAAACGGCCAAGCCCTCGGGAACTTACAGGATCGCGGTGATGGGGGACTCCTTCACCTGGGGGTACGGCGTGGAAGCGCAGGAAACTTTTTCCCAGAGGCTTGAAAGTTCCCTGAAAAATACCCAGGTCCTGAATTTCGGATGCAGCGGCTACGGCCAGGACCAGGAACTCCTGCTCCTTAAAAGGCAGGTCCTTCAGTATGAGCCGGACCTGGTCATCGTGAATGTGCATACCGCGTCTGATTTTGAAAATAATATTTCTTTTTTTCAGTACGGGTACTACAAGCCCTTTTTCCGGCCCAAAACGTCTTCGCTGATCCGTGAAAACGCTCCGGTGCCGGAAAATCCGCGCGGCGCCGCGGTCAACGCCTGGCTGTCCGACCGCTTCGTGGCCTGGCGGCTTCTGGGCAACCGCAAGATCAAGGATGTCAATATTGCTTCGGCCGTGGCCGCGGTGCTGGACGGACGACAGGAGCTTGTGGGCAAGGCGGCGCATAATATGCCCGCGATTGAGCTGACCTGCAGGCTGTGCCGTGAAATCCAGAGCGAGGCTTCAAAAGCGGGAACCCGGGTCATTTTTATTCTGAACCCCAACCTTTCCCTTCCGGACGCCCAGGGCATGAACAGCCTGCCGGCGGAAGACTCTTTTTACGCCGCCTTTCGGGCCTGCCTGGAAGCTTATGGAATGGAGTTCCTGGATTTGCGTCCGGTTTTTGAAAGTCTCCTGAGGCAGGAACCGAAAAAGCAGATTACGTTCACGCATGACGCGCACTGGAATGCGGAAGGCCACAAAGCAGTGGCTGAAGCGATTCGTGAACACCTTGTGTCCAAACGCTATGTGCGGGCGGAAAGCCCGTCCTGAGTCTTCCGACATGCGCATCCTGACCCTGCATCTTCATGACGAAAAATTTCAGATGGGCGGAGCGGACCAGGGTGTTTTAGACCTGAACTCCGCGCTGGCCGCTTCCTTTGGCCATGAAGTCCGCGTGCTTTCAAATGCCGGGCCTTTTGCCCGGGCCGCGGCGGCGAGGAATCTTCCCTGGGCTGAAATCCCGCACTCCAAAGCCGCGCTTTTAAAAATAATTAAAATCATCAACGCAGAAATCGGTTCGTTTAAACCTGATGTCCTGCATTCGCATCACCGCTACACGACTTTTCTGCTGGATCTTTTTTTTAAAAAAAAGGGGATCCCGATTCTGCACACCCAGAGAATTCAGGCCAGTGACAAAATTATCCTGTTCCGCTACGGTCATTTTATGACCACGGTTTCCGAATCCCTTCGCAGGCACATGATGTCCTGGTACCGCGTTCCTGAAAACAGAGTGCGCGCCATTGTCAATGCCGTGCCTTTAAAAAAACCGGACGCGCGCATTCTGGAAGATTTGAAGCGCGAGTATCCCCGCAGGCCCGGCCAGGTTTTCATGCTTTGCGCCGGAAGGTTTCATGAGCAGAAAGGCCATGAATATCTCATCAGCGCCGCGGCCTTGCTGGAGCCTTCGGTTCGTCAGCGTATCAAAATATTTCTGGCGGGAGACGGGCCGCTGGAAGAGGAATTAAAGCAGAGCATTGCGGCAAAAAGTCTGCAGGAAAATTTTGTGTTTACCGGCTATTTAAAAGGACTTTCGGAATATCTTCAATTCTGTGATTTGCTTGTTTTGCCCAGTCTCTGGGAAGGCCTGCCCCGGGTGATTCTTGAGGCTTTTAATCAGGGCAGGCCCGCGATTGCCACAGATATTCCAGGCACGGCTGAGGTTCTGGAAGACCGGAAGAACGGTCTTGTGGTCAAGGCCCGCAGCGCGGAAGACCTGGCCCGCGCCATGCGTGAAGTCCTTGAACATCCTGAGACGCTTGCCGGTATGCAGGCAGGCGCTCTCGCATCTTCAAAAAAATATTCGTTTGAGGCCATGGTGCGGAATTATCACGAGCTTTATCAGGAGCTTCAAAAGGAGTTCCGTGAGCATTGACTGGCTTTTTTATCTCCCCGCTGCCGCGCGCAGGACGCTTTACTTCTGCCTTCATACCGCAATCGGTTCGCGCGTGCCTTCTGTGTGGAACGAGTTTCTGGACTGGGAACGCCTGAGTCCGGAAGCTCTGGAAAAAGCCATAGAAGAAAAACTTTCGCGGCTGCTTGAAGCTTCCGTGGGGTCCGAATATTACCGCGCACTGAAAGTTTCCCGCCGCCCCGGTGAAAGCGCCCGTGAGTGGCTGAAGCGCTTTCCTGTTCTTGAGCGCGGAAGTGTCCGCGAAAATTTTGCCCGGCTGGTGACGGACAAATTGCGGACGCAGATCCCTTCGCCTGAAGCTGCTCCTCCGCGCGGTTACACCTGGGTCATGGTCAAGACCGGCGGCACGACCGGCATGCCCACCACCGTGGTGCATGACGCGGCCACGCGCGACTGGGGCAGGGTGACGCGGCTTTACGGCCAGCGCCAGTGCCTGTTTCCGCTTGGGACGCGGTACATAAAATTGTGGGGTTC
>CAZIQJ010000083.1:0-9060 GCA_964541285.1 uncultured bacterium
TGAAATTGACCTACATTAGCCCTTCTGTTTCGCGTCTGCGCGGCTACAGCCCCGCTGAGGCCATGGCTCAGCCGCTTGAAACGACTTTTTCGCCTGCTTCCGCCAAGACAGCGCTGGTGGCTTTTAGCGGAATTTTTCAGGATCCGGACGCGCCTTTGCCTGGACCGCTTGAGCTGGAGTATCTGCGCAATGACGGCTGCGGAGTATGGGCGGAAGTGCAGATCACGGTTTTAAAAAATGCAGACGGCCGCGTGAAAGAAATCCTGGGAGTCAGCAGGAATATTTCCGAACACCGCAAGATCAGGGAAACGCTGAAGACCGCAGATGCCTGTTACTGGAACCTGATTGCCGCTGTTTCGGACCCGATTATGGTTTTTGAGAAAAGCGGCGCCTTGAAATCTTTCAACCGCTCCGCAGAACTGGCGCTGGGTTACGCGGCAGGGCAGCTCATGGGCAAGACGCTGCAGGCCATGAATATTCTGGATCCTGAGTCTGCGGCCAGGACGCTGCAGGAGATGACCCTGGTCTGGCTGGGCTGGCAGAGAGCATGTTTTGAAGTTTGTTTTGTCCGCAGGGACGGCTCGCGCGTCATCATGGAAGCGGTTCCCAGCCTGATAAGAAAAAATACAGAGCAGCCTTTTGCGCAGATTATTTTCAGGAATGTCCGGGAGATGGCATCCGGGCAAAATCAGGAGAACGCGGCTTGACTTTTGGTTCATGAAAAATTTTAAATTCTCTTTTTTTGCGCTCTTTCTTATCGCCGTCGCATTGGCCCTTCAGCCGGGATGCGCGACCCTGTTTGGATGGGACATTCATCCGCCCGGCATGCTGTCCGTCAACTTTGTGGACAAGGTGCAGCTGATGCCTCAGCGAATCGCCCTTTATCTGGACCCCGCCATTTATACCTATGAGTCCAACGCGCGGGGCGGATGGACCGCGGACCCCACGAAATTTCATATCGGGGAGGCTTACGCGCCCATGATTGTGGAAGGCTTTCAGCAGGCCTTCGAGGAATTTATTTTCATGGAAGAAGAGCCTGAGGAAGCGGTCATGAAGCAGTACGGCATCCCTTATCTGGTCATGGTCAGGATCAAGGGGTTTGAAAACCGCATGACCTGGAAAGGCCAGGGCGTGGCTTTGACGACGGAAGCCGTAGTTCTGGATTCGCAGCTCCGGGAAATTGACCGCTTTGAATCCAGCGGTGCAAGTGACGTGGAAAAAGTTTTTGCCAAAAAGGGCGGGCCGGAAGTTAATTTAAACGCGGCTATTGAAAACAACATCGCGGTTTTGGTGCAGTACCTGCAGGATTCCCTGCGCAGCGGGAAATGGGGCGCCGCATGAGGATTCCGGCCATACTGCTGATGATTTTGATGCTTGCGGTTCCCGCGGGTTACGCGGACGACAATGAAGTGACGCGCACCACGCCCGCGCGCGTGGTGGTGCGGCAGCATCCGAAGACCGGAAGGCCGTATGTGGTCATTGCATCAGACAAGGGAAACAGGAATCCTTTAGTGGTGCCGGCGTCAGCCAGCCGTTTCCGGCCGGATTACCGGATGCTGGACCCGAAGATGAAGTCCGGGAAGATTCCTTATGAAGGCCCGGTCAGCGACCGGAAGAAAGTGTATATTTTCGCGGCCACGGTAGCAGCGCTTGGGACTGCGGGCGGAGCCAGTATCATTGCGGCGGCTCCGGCAGCAACCGGAACCGGCGCGGCCGGGGGAGCCGGGGCTTATGCCGCGGCCGGCGCGGGTGTGGCTACAGGGACCGTTTCTGCGGCGCTGGACAAGACAAGGCCCGATCCGGACAAGGACAAGATTGAACAGGGGTCCGTGTCCAGGCAGGTCGCGGGGCGCAACATTTAAAGAGAAGGATGGAAAAGGCCGAAATACTTGGCTAACCTGAACGGAGATTTATGAAGAAAACAATCGGACTTTTAACTGCGTTTACGCCGGAGATTTTCAAGAGTGAATATTTTACGCGTATCATCTCCGGAATTGTGGACGCGCTTCGCCAGACCGATTATGACCTGAAGATGATCATGGTCAAGGACGAGGAATACGCGGACCCCAGCCGCAAGATCCTGAAGGAGCACAGCGTTCAGGGGCTTTTGCTTCTGACCTGGCGCATCCATCCGCGCTATATTGAGGAGTGCATGGGAGGTTCCGAGCTTCCCGTTGTCATCATCAATGACTACACCCCGGAAGTGAAAACCAATATCGTTTACTGCAATAACAAGGTCGGCATTGAAATGGCGGTCAAGCACCTGATCAACCGCGGTTACCGCAAGATCGGCATGCTTCAGGGGCCCGACGAAGATTCTCTGGACGCCCGTGAGCGCTTTCAGGCATATGGCGAGCTGCTCAAGGAGCACGAGCTCGGGTTTGATCCGGCCTGCTACCGGAAATGCGATTACTTTTTTGAGGAAGACGGATATTTAAAGATGATGGATATCATTCATTCCGGCAAGCCGCTGCCGCGCGCTTTTCTGTGCTTCAACGACGATATCGCCATTGGCGCGCTCAAGGCGTTCAAGGAATCCTGGATCAAGTGCCCTGAAGAAGTCGCGGTCATTGGTTATGACGGCATTGAAAGAGGGAAGTACGTGGTGCCGCCCCTGACCACGGTGCGTCAGCCGCTGGAGCGCATGGGCAGGGAAATGGTCAATATCGTGACCGGAATTATCGAAGGCCGCGTCAAAGGCCCGATTCAAAAAGAGTTTTTGCCGGAGCTTGTCATTCGCCAGTCAGCCTGAAGATTCATCGGGAAACGGAAAATCTGGACAATAAAAAAGGCCGGGGAAAAATCCCCGGCCTTTTTCTTTTGAAGCCGAACGGCTCAGGAAAGCTGAACGCCGCCTTCGGGCAGTTTCACGTCAAGCTGCGTGATCGGGAACGTGGCAATATGCAGCACGCCGCCGATTTCGTCCATAACGCCGTACCAGATACCGCGGCCAATGCCTTCATAGAAGTTGGTCTTGGCTTTGTAGGCGTCATACGGCTTGGTGAAGATTTCGGTCCAGCCGGCAAAGGTGTTCTTGAACCCGAACTCCAGCTTGCCAATGGCTTTTTCAGACCATTTGGTCTTTTCCGTCCAGGGGCTGGGTTTGCAGGAGCACTGCGCCATGGCAAGAGAAGGCGCCAGCATCACTGAAAGGATCATAAGGGAAAGTACGAGTTTTTTCATTTGTTTCCTCCGTTTGTATTGAAACGCATAAAAATAACTCCCTGAGAAAGGGCAGCTTATGGGTCTAGTGTTTCAATACTTTATATATCGGAGGTAAATTTAAAAGCTTAAACCCTGTTCTTATGGTAAGATACGCGCCAAAAAGAGGGCCTATGAGAGACAAAACCGCCAGGCGGCATATCCTTTCACTCATTCTTCTGTTTTTCAGCCCCACCCTTGTTTTTGCCGGCGTCGGCTTCAAAGACCTGGGGCTTCTGGTCAGCTGGGACAATATCTATTACAAGGTCAAATCCGTTGAAGAGAGCCGTGAACCCGGCTTTCTGGCCTTTTCTGTGGAGTCGGCCCACGCGCAGTACAAGCCCGAAGGTGTTCTTGCCATGATCAAGCTTCTGCACGAAATTGAAGTCATTGAAAAAATCCGCCGGGATGAAGAAGGCAGCGGCTTTTTTGACGGCGCGGCCGCTTCGCTGGAATCCACCAAGGACGGTTTTGTAAAGCTGGTTTCCCATCCCGTGGAGTCCGGCAAAGGCCTTGGCAAGGCGGCTGGAAAGCTTGGCCGTGCTGTAGGCGGTGTTTTTGACTCCAAGGAAGAGGGCGAGAAAACAAGTTTTGGCCAGAAAGTCCTTGGTCAGTCTGAACGGGAACTTGCCAAGCAGTTTGACGTCGATGTTTATACCCGGAATCCTTACATGCGCGAGCTTCTGACTCAGATGGCCAGGGCGCGGGCGGGCGGGCGCGGGGCCGCGTTTATCGCAGGGCTTTTGATACCCGTCGCGGGATTGGCTTCCGTTGCCTTGACGGCCAGCGGCGTCAACGGCACAGCCGACCGGCTGGTCAATGACTATGGCAAGGCTGAGCTTTACCGCATGAACCGCGAGGCGCTTGAAAAACTCAAATGCCCGGCCTGGACCGTGACAAAGCTTTTAAACTCCGCTTACTATACGCCGCGCGAAGTCACTTACCTTCGGACTTACATGGAAGAGCTGAATGATGTCATGGGGTATGAGGACATCCTGAAAAAAGCGGCGGAAGCCAAAGGGGAGTGGGAAGCGCGCAAAATTCTTTATGCCAGCCAGATTGCCGCGGACCAGTCGCTGAACCACAAGGCGCTTTTTACCACCATCCGTCCCTGGCAGGACGGGCTGCTTGCCAAAGACGCGGACTCGCTGATTCTCATTCTGCCGTATGACTACCTGCAGAACAATCAGCTTGGAAAAAAAGTGGTCCAGTCCGCTGTCGCAGAGTTTGAAAAGGCGGGGAAGCGGCACCTTGAAATCTGGACTGCAGGCCAGGTGAACCAGGATTTCCTGGGCGTGGCCTCCGCCAACAACATCCAGCTGCGCTGGAAGCTTTTGTGGGGAGCGAAAAAAACTGATGAAAAAGTTTGAGGTAGAGCAGAAGTACCGCTTGCGCGCTCCCGCAGCCCTGCGCGCGAAACTGAGAGCCCTGAAGGCCCGTAAAATTTCCGGCGGCGCGGAAATTAACCACGTGTATCCGTTGACAAAACTCGGCATCCCCGGCATTCTCCGCCTGCGCCGTGACAGCCGCGGCGGCAAGCTGACGTTCAAGGGGCCTCGCCTCAAGAGCGCTTTCAAGAAGCGGATCGAGATCGAGACCCCTGTCAATTACCAGGAAATGAAGCTTATCCTGGATTCTCTGAATCCCGGGAAGCCGTTTTTTTATGCTAAGACACGCGAAGAGTACGTTTTTGGGAAAGTTCTGGTCACTCTAGACCAGGTGAAAGGCCACGGCTGGTTTGCGGAAATTGAAGGCCCCGCGATGCTGATCCGGCCTGCTGCCGCGAAACTGGGATTGAAAGAGTCCGACAGGGAAGAGCGCACTTACCTTGAAATGCTGGGCTGGAAACGGCCCGCAGCCCGCTGATTAATTTACCCGCAGCTGTTTTTCCGCGTCAACAACGTCGCGGTTGATTTTTCCCCGCGCGCGCCGCGCGGTTTCCCGCAGTTTGTCCGATGTGTTGGCCGCGTGTTCCAGTTCCCGCAAAAGCTGAATAATCATTCTCAAATGCCGGACCAGTTCGCCCTCATCCGCAGGCGTCAGTCGGAACAGGCGGTCAAAGGTGGCTCCATGCACCCAGGCTTCAACCGCGAGCGCCTGGTGGAAATGCGGGCCTTTGGTGTGGGGAAAAATCTTGTGATGCGTTTCCAGCTTCCGGATCTTGTGGTAAATGTGCTCGCTGTGGTCCTGCATTTTCCGGACCGGATGGCTGAGTTTCGGAACATGGTCGTTCTTGCGGGGTTCATAGATCAGGCCGGAGAGAAGCACGCACAAGGCCGCGTCATTGAGCTCTTCGAGAAAACCCCGCTCATGAAGCTCTGAAAGCATCAGTTCGTATCCGAAAACCGAAGAAGCGAATTCTCCTTTGGGCGTCAGCCCGTCCAGAGTCAAGTGCCCGGCCTGTTCCAGCAGGGCCAGCTTGCTTTCCATGGAGCTCAGCCCTTTTTCACGGTCTTTGGAAGAAGACTGAAAGTAGTGAAATGATTTCGGGTAAACATCGAAAAGCTTTTTGCCCAGGCTTCGGTAAAGGTTGAGCAGCGTGGCATAGGCCGCGTTCAGCTGACTTTCAATGGCCGCGGGCTGGCCGTGAAGAATTCTCTCAACGTCGTAGTAGCCGATGTCCTGCGGATTGACCCTCACCACAACATAGCCTTCGGTGTCCATGCCGCGGCGGCCCGCTCGGCCGGCCATCTGGTAGAAGTCGCGGTAGGTCAGATGGCGGAAGCCTGTGCCGTAAAATTTTTCAAGCTCGTCAAACACCACGGTTTTGGCCGGCATGTTGATGCCGATGGCGAAGGTTTCAGTCGTGAAAATCAGTTTGATCAAACGGCTGGTAAAGAGCTGCTCCACCACCTCTTTTAAAGTCGGCAGCATTCCGGCATGGTGATAGGCGATGCCCTGTTCGATCAGCGGTCGAAGGTCAACCGCGGATTTTTCCCTGGTCAGGTCATAGCGCTCGGCCAGGCCGTCATACAGGCTGGTGATCTGCGACCGCTCTGAGTCTGTCAGAAAATCAAACCGCGCGGCTTCCCAGGCAAGCGTTTCCGTGCGTCTGCGGCCAAAGGCGAAGTAAATGACAGGCATTTGCCGCTGCGCCTGTACGTGTTCAAGTAAAGTGTCCAGACGGTTGGGTTTCGCCCGCATGGCCGGAATGCCGCGCCTGCGTTCTTTTGAGCTGAGCCGCCAGTTTTCACGGTTGAGATAGCCGTCGCGGCGCAGCTGGGGAAAATCTTTCATGATTTTGCCCTGGCACTGAAACTGAAAGTGCAGAGGAACGGGACGATGGCTTTCCTGCACCACTTCCACGGGGCGGTCATGCGTTTCCCGGATCCAGGCCGCCAGCTGTTTTACATTGGGCACGGTGGCTGAAAGCGCCAGGATGCGGATATGAGGCGGTGTAAAAAGAAGGGCTTCCTCCCACACCGTGCCGCGTTCCGCGTCATCCAGATAATGGACTTCGTCAAAAATGACCCAGCCGATTTTTGCGATGCGCTCAGAGCTTTCAAAAAGGGAGTTGCGGTAAATTTCCGTGGTCATGATCAGGATCGGCGCTTCCGGATTCATGGAAACGTCGCCTGTCAGGATGCCGACCATTTCTTCGCCGTAGCGCGCGCGGAAGTCGCGGTACTTCTGGTTGCTCAGCGCCTTGACGGGCGCGGTGTAAATGACCTGCTCGTTGCGCTTCAGCGCTTTTTCGATGGCATATTCCGCGATCACGGTCTTGCCCGCGCCTGTAGGGGCGGAAACCAGGACGGAGTGTTCCTGTTCGATCCAGTCGATAGCTTCTTTCTGGAAAGGGTCGAGTTCAAACGGCATGGGGGGAACTTTCACAAATTTGTTGCATGAGTTTCGATTTTCGCATAAAAGGCATCATCCGTCTATGAACTTGCCAAAAGACTTTGAAGCCCGCATCGATCAGTTTGAATGCAGACGCTGCAATGAGTGCTGCCGCAAGCCGGGTTATGTTTACCTGGCGGAAGGCGAGCCGGAAAAGATCTCGGAATTTTTATCGCTGGATGTCCGTGATTTTCTGGACCGCTTTTGCGATCTTCTGGACCGCCGCCGCGTGGTACTTAAAAAACAGCCGGGAAGCGAGGCTTGTGTTTTTTTGAACGACCAGGGCTGCGTCATTCACCCGGCCAAGCCTGTTCAGTGCAAGGATTTTCCCCGCAAATGGCAGACCTCCGCCAGTTTTGACTATTGCCAGGGTTTAAAGGCCCTTTTTCCAGAAAAGCTGTAACCCCATATAAAACAGTCAGTTGTAGAACTTTTTTAATGTGGACTAAAAGAGTCTGATTAAGTATAATTTTATTGTAACTAGGGGATCCTATGAGATTTACGACAAAAACAGAATACGGGCTTGTCTGCCTCATCTACATGGCGAAGCAATCGGAAGTTAAAAAATCCGAGCCCTTCACCATCAAGGAGCTTTCTGCGGCAGAGGGTTTTTCCACGACTTATATGGAGAAAATTCTCCAGAGCCTGCGCGCGGCCAAAATTGTGACGGCCCATCACGGCCAGCAGGGCGGTTATGTGCTGGCGCGCCCCGCGTCCCAGATCACGGTCCTTGAGATCATTGAAGCTCTGGAAGGCGCGACTTTTGACGTTTTCTGCGAACCGGACGTGCGCAAGGAAATCACATGCACGCATTTTTCTCTTTGCGGCATGAAGCCGCTTTGGGGCAAAAGCAAGGAAGTGCTCGACCAGTTCTACGCGTCCGTCACACTCGACATGCTTTCAAAGAACATACTGCAGTCCGCGGAATTGTCGCTGAAGTTTTCCGCGGAAAAGGCTGGATAAATTTATGACTGAAAAACAGACCGGTAAGCCGGCAACGCTTGAAGAATTCGTCAACAGGGAGTATCAGTACGGCTTCCAGACGAAAATTGAATCCGGACGGACCCTGAAGGGCCTTTCCGAAGAAACCATCCGTCTGATTTCAGCCTACAAGAATGAACCGGATTTCATGCTGCAGTTCCGCCTCAACGCTTTCCGGCAGTGGCAGAAAATGAAAGAGCCTGAATGGGCCAATGTCCATTACTCCAAAATCAATTACCAGGACATTATTTATTATTCCGAACCGAAGCAGACGCCGGAAAAACTCAAGACCATGGATGAAGTGGACCCCGAACTGCGCAAAACTTTTGAGAAGCTGGGCATTCCGCTGATTGAGCAGAAGCGCCTGGCCAATGTCGCGGTGGACGCCATCTTTGACAGCGTTTCCGTGGCTACAACTTTCAAGGGAAAATTGAAAGAAGCGGGCGTGATTTTCTGCTCGTTCTCTGAAGCTGTGCGCGAATATCCTGAGCTGGTCAAGAAATACATGGGGTCCGTGGTGCCGGTCGCGGACAATTATTTCGCGGCGCTCAATTCCGCGGTTTTTTCCGACGGCTCCTTTGTCTATGTTCCTAAAAACACGCGCTGCCCTATGGAGCTTTCCAGCTATTTCCGCATCAACACGGAAAACTCCGGACAGTTCGAGCGGACATTGATCATCTGCGAAGACAACAGCCATGTCAGTTACCTGGAAGGCTGCACCGCGCCCAAGTTTGACACCAACCAGCTGCACGCGGCCGTGGTCGAGCTGGTCGCGCTTGAAAACGCTGAAATTAAATACTCCACGGTCCAGAACTGGTACGCGGGCGACCCTAAGACGGGCAAGGGCGGTATTTTTAATTTTGTGACCAAGCGAGGCAAGTGCCTGGGCCGGAATTCCAAAATTTCCTGGACCCAGGTGGAAACCGGCTCTGCCATTACCTGGAAATACCCCAGCTGCATTCTGATCGGCGAAAATTCCGTGGGGGAGTTTTATTCAGTCGCCCTGACCACCGGCTTTCAGCAGGCGGACACGGGCACAAA
>CAZIQJ010000084.1:0-6489 GCA_964541285.1 uncultured bacterium
GTGTGCTGGCGGACGAAGGTGTCGTTGATGAGGCCCGTACACTTGAAAGTCATTTTAATAATATGCAGAAAATGCTGGCTGCGCAGGGTGCGGTTTTTAATTCAGCCCTGACGGGTCAGATCATGAAAGTTTTTGAGACCCTGGCGTTTTCGACGCAATCTTCAATCCGCAATATGGCGCGCGGCTATCTTTCGAATATCGCATCGGACAGTCAGCTGAGTTCTGATGTCCGGGCAGCGGCCGCTGATTCGCTTTTTAATATTTATGAATCTGTCAGCCGCAGGCGGGGAGATCAGTACCTCAGGCCGGAAGAATACGACATCATCAAGAAAGAAACCCTGCGCAGCCTGGCATTCGCCATCGCGCCGACCCGTGACTTTTCCATGCGTCTTAATCCCGTTATGGATCTGCGGACGTACCAGGGGAATGAAACGAAAGTCATGAACGCTCTTGAGTCGATAGGGAAATCCTCGATCGCCATCGCCTATCTGATTATGAAAAAGTTTTCCGCGAATCAGGCGTTTCTGGAAGCCGTGGTCAATAACGAAAAGCTGGACCCGCGGCTCCGTCTTCAGGCTTTGGGCCGTCTTTCTTTCCGTCTTCAGGGGAAAATCCTTCCCATGGTTCGAAAGATCAATGTAAGCGCCATTCTGGATGCGGCCGCGGATCCTGCCAACGCTTCAGCGCTTGCGGAAGTCATGGGTTCTCCCATGGCATCTTCTGAAGTTCAGGTCTATTCCCTGGCGGTCCTGCTGTGGACGCGCAGCAATATTAATGCCGGGCTCTTTGTGCAGCACTCCAATCTGGTGGACAGTATTCAAAACGTGATGCGGGGGCAGGTGGAGCGCGGGTATGACAATGCCAACAGCGGGTACAAGTTTGGCAGCGCTTTTATGCGTCAGGTTGACGGGGAGGGACTGATCCTGACCATTGCTCATGAAATGATGCACAACGTCCTGTTTGATGAATTCGCCCTGGGCGCGAATGTTCTTAATAACTTTTCAATGCATGAGTGGTTTTCCGATCTGCTTCTCAAGGCCATGGCTGAGAAAAAAGGGTGGAAAGCGGAAAAATTCCGGCAGTTTGTCCGTTCGGAGCGTCAGCACAACGCTGTGAAGGCGAACCGCGGGTACTCCGTGGAGGCTCACCAGACATCCTGGAGTCAGCATGAATCTTTTGAACGCGCGGCAGCCGACAATCCTGCGGCCTTTACGGGTAAGACAGACGTTTCTCAGGTACTGCTTCAGCTGGCGATCGATGAGCTTACTCTCGACACAAAACGTAATGATTTCTACGGGCTTGTGAGCCGTGTTTACACCCGCTATGCGTCGCAGGAGCTGGGCCGCTCGCTGGCGCCGGATTTCATGGAGCGTCAATCACCGGAGCCGGCGCAGGCAAGGGCTGCCTCCAACACACGCATTCCGATTGTCTCCCAGGATTCACTCTCGGTGTTATTCAAGGCAGCCAAGCGTTCTGAAATGCGCAAGGTGGAAGCTCCGGGCGGGGCAGCGGTCAAGACGACGCCTCTGGTTTCTATTAATATGACAGCCTTGACGCCTGAGGATTTTGCGAACGTAGAGACTCTCAGGCTTGCTTTTAACGCAAAAGTGTCGCCTGTTATGCGCGTCTTGTATAAAGGCCAGGACGAAGCTGTTCAGCGGCGCGCCAAGGCCATGACGCTTGATTTGTTTGAGCGGATTCAGAAAGGCGAGCTTGGGGCTGATGATTTCGTCACTCTCCAGACTGCTTTCGGCCTTTTAGCTTCAAGCCTTTCTTCAGCGAATCCTGCTGAGGCGCGCAAGGCCCTTGAAGCCATTCTGTCCTTCAAGCCCGCGGTCAGTCAGGGGTTTGTCAATCCTTTGAAGAAAATCAGCGCGGCGGAAGAATGGGACACGGAGTTTACGAAGCGGTACGGCGGGGAACTTCTGGCCGAAATGCTTGCGCGGCCCGAAGGAGACCCGGTCCGGACGGTTTTTCTGAGAATTCAAAAGCTGACACAGGGCGTTGCGTTCGTCGAAGGGGGGCCGAAATGGAAAGTTTCCCAGTCTGCCTTGATCAAGATGTTCAAGGACCCGCGTCTTGTTAAGTTGAGACCCGCCCCGGGTGAGACCGGAGTCCAGGCCGCTGCCCGCATCATATCCCGGATAGCTGATGCGTGGGAAGCCAATCTCAGGAAGTTTTCTGAGTCTGACGCCGGGAAAAGACTTTTTGAATCCAGGAAAGCCAGCGCGAAAACCGTAAAAACCAAAACTGCAGGGACCCGCAAGGCGCTGCCCGCTACAAAAGTTGCCCGCAGTGTCCCCGTTTTTGAGCTGATTCAGGCGCCTCGAGCCCGTGATGCCGCGACAATTTTGGGCGACTCCAAAGTTGCGGGCCGTGACGCGGGTCTGGAGAAAATCGTCAAGGACTTACAGCCTGATATCGTCCGAATTGGCGGGACAGGAAACGTCAAACCTGTTCTGGACGCGCGGATTTCACGATCGGGTCTTTACCTTGATGCGGCGGAAGCTCAGCTGGAATTTCTGACATCCTTTTTAGCCCGTCCCAAGCTTGCCTTTGTGGAAGCTGATTTTGTAGACATTTATTTGTCGCGCATGCAAACCTCCCTTGAATACTTTGCTTATGAGCTTGGAGCTTATCAGAACAGCGTAGACCGTCCTTTGACTTTAACTGTGAGAACCGCGATGGCGAATGGAACGCTTTCGGTTGCGGATATCGCTTTGGCTTCCTCAATGCTCACCCGCGTCAATGATATGCTTCAGCGCGTTCGTGCGCAGGCGCAAATTGCATCGGAGAAAACCCGGCGCCTTGATGTCACCGATGAAGACCTTACGGAATCTCTTGAAGGTGCCGGCACTAAACGCTCTGAAATGCGTGCGGATCTGAGCGGAGGGTTTGAGTATCTGACCGGGCGTGAGCGTGTGAGCTTTGACATTGAAGGTGCGTACGTGAGGCTTGGATTGGGGAAGAAGTACCGTGGTTTTGAGCTGAAGGAAGGGGAAGTCCTGACGTTTGGAAGGAACCCGAAGGCTGAGCGGGAGATCGCGGACAATGCGGATGTGTACAAGCATAACTTTGTGATCCGCGCGGAGATGATGGCGAAGGCGGAAGATTTCGCGGAGCTTGAGAACGCGCAGGGGCAGTTGAGGGTGCGTGAGGTGGGCGGGCGTCTGGTCTGGGAGATGAAAAATTTAAGCGAGAACACGGTGACGTTTAACGGGCAGGAAGTGAGCGCGGAGTCGGGATGGGTGGAGATTGGATCGACGGCGAAAGTGACGGATGCGGCGGTGAAGGGGGTCAGGCAGCTGATCAATCTTGAGGGGCGGTCCATTAGAGGAGACCAGATTGAGGTTGGGGACATCCGGGATGAGCTGAATCGCCTTGCGGGAGAAGAGGTTGAAGCGGAGGTATGGGCGGAGCTGAACAAGGCGGTGAGGCAGGTGATGCAGGCCGCGGGTTTAGAGCTTACGGAAGCGAACTATCGGGCGATGGAGAAGGCGCTGGATGAAGAAGAAGAGGCCCGGCGTGAAGTGGATTTAAAGGAAGCGCGCGGGCGCAATGCGTTTACGCAGTGGGCGAGGAACTCCTGGATTTACAAGGTATTTTCAAGCCGGAGGAATTTACTGATTCTTCTGGGCGTGATTTTGCTGCTGGCGGGTGCGGCGATGATTAACAGCTGGGTAAAGCAGGCGCGGGTGCCTGATGAGAAGGCGGCACCTGGAAGGCAGGCGGAGAAAGTGATTCCGCGGACGCCTGTGGTGCCGGAGTCGCTGCCTGGAGCCAAGATCCGTAATGAGCAGATTTTGAAGGAATTCCGGATGGGGAAAGTGCCGGATGGTCAGGAAGCGCGCAAGCAGCTTGCGGGGATCAATGAAGATCTGAAGAAGTACGGAGGGCTTGATAAGGCGAAGAGAGACAAAGTGGATGAGGTTTTGAGAGGAATCGCCAACGTGCCCAAGGACTACGCGATGAAAGTCGGTGCGGTGCAGGGTGACGGGAATGTGGGGCTTGAGGTCACGGCGGGCGGACACATTGTGAAGCTGCAGGTAGACAGCCGGAATGGAAATCTGGAGTGGGACGGAGGCGAGGCTGTGCTGGCGCCGACAGTGGCGCACGTGCTGAGGGCGCTTGAAGGGCTTGATGCGAGCGGAAAATACGCGGGGTATGAGATCTCGAGCATCGGAGTGATGATTGACGGGAAAACATTTGTGATGGTGCTGACGCCTGCGGACGGGAATGTGGCTGGGATCAAGGTGCTTGGAAGCGAGTACCGTCAGGACTATCTGCAGGAATATGATTCGGTGTCGGTGCGCGGCGGAGAAGGGATTGAGATCCGCGTGGGAGACAGCAAGATTGTGATGGCGGCGGATGGAAGCCTGAAGATGGATGACCGGGCGATGTCGACGCTCAAGGCCCCGTCAAGACGCTCTGAAGTGCGTGGGGATATCTGGAGCAGAGCTGAAATCGAAGTGATGCTGCGTGAAGTGCGTGATGGAAACCTGGAATCGCTGACTGGAGATACCGGCCTTGCAGAGCGGGCGAGATTTTACTTAAAGCAGATTGCCGGCGCCCGGGATGATGGGGCGGTGCGTAAATGGCTTGTGAACGCTGAGAAGTTTTTGGGTCAGAGACGCTCTGAAATGCGGGCTATCCGGAGAGGTACCGAGATTGACAGGCGGGGTGCTGTCCGGGATTTTCTGAAATCGACAGCCGCGACATTGAATCCTCTGAGGTTCCTGCCTTTTAAGGGCGAGAAAATCGTGAGAGCCTACCTTAAGGGTAATCTTGAGGCGGCTGCTTTGACCGGCGGAACCATGATCATGATCTCGGCCATGTCCAGTCTGGCCGCCTTTTCAAATCCTGTTGCTCTGGTCTTTGCTATTTTAGCTCCGCTAGTGCTGGGGTTAAGCATGCTTGGTATGCCTCAGCTCCGCCGGCTCCTTTCCTGGGCTGAAGGGTACGGGGATAGTTATTTCGCGGAAGGCACGGACATGAATACCAGTCTGTTTGCCGTTACGGCGTCGATTGTGGGGGTCGTGACCTTTATTACAATGGGCGGGTTCGCGGCTGGAGCCTTTTCGCTTTTGTCAGTTCTTTCTGTCGCCTTTCTCATTCCTTCCGTTATTTTTACGGCCCAGCATTTGTTTCTTGTGTGGGCCCATCCGGGTAACACGCGGTATCAGAAATATGAAATTGACTACCTGCCTCTGGTTCGTCCGCTAAGCCGCTCTGGAAACACGCTTCCGGCGGATAATATTCATACCATCCTGTATGAGATTGGCCGCGCGGGCGAAGCGGGGGACGTAAAAAAGATCAAGGAGTTGCTTAAAAAAATGGGCGGCAAGATGGGCGCCATCAATATTGAAGAATGGGCGGTTATTGTGCGGAACGTGGCGGCCGCTGTCCAGAGGATTCCTTACCTTGGTATCCGCCAACCCGGAGAGCGTTACAGCGCCGAGTACATGCTGAATCAGAAGCTTTCCGCGATTGAAGATGCCATCTTCAAGATATTCGCCGCGGAAGGTGTCATGACTCTGGACCAGAGCAAGGAATTTACCCGTGAAATCCGCGTCGCTTCCATGGAACGGGCAAAAAGAATCCTGGCTGACCTGAACAATGATTTTGATCCGCGGGCTCAGAGAAAGGCGCGGTCCTTTCTTGCGGTCTCTCTTTTTAGCGCGGCGCGGGCTAAGGGGGCGCTGACAATCGAGGCCCAGCGCACGATTATAAACGCTGTCAAAAATGCCCGCTTTGATAACGACTCAGGCGCTGTGGTCTGGCGGAAAGCTTTTGATTTAACGCAGCTTTTTAATGCCGCGGCCCTTCGTACCATGATGGTTGGCGGGCTGACTGGAATTCCCATGATCTTCGCCGCGACCAACAGCCGTATCACAAACCGTGAGAATCTGATTCATGAAGTTCTGCATTCTGCGCTCGATGTTGACGGCCGTCCTACGCGGAGGGACGCCGGCATTCAGGCGCTTGACGAGGTCCGCTCCTGGGTTGTTTCCGTATTGCGAACACGCGGTTTCGGTCTGGTTGAGAAGGATGAAATCAAGCGTGTTATGGCCCTGCAATACAGTCAGATTTATAAGGAACGGGGGCTTAATATGTCGCGCGTTGCCGAGCTTCCCCCCAATGCCCAGGTGGACGGTCTGAGGAAAGTTTTAAAAGACAGTGATCTGGTGCGTCTGAGTTTTTACTCGATGCGCGCCGTGGATATTTTGTATCAGTTAACCAAGAGCGGAAAATTCACAGCCAAGGACCTTGAAGAGCTGGTCTCTTTCTATGTCCGCTCAGACAAGGGTGTGGACGGTTTTGTTCAGGCCTTTCAGGGTGTTCTCGACAAGGGCACGCGCGCATCCGGTGTGCAGCAGGCGTTAAAAGAGCTGGCGGAGTTCCGTAAACGCGAGGCCACAATCAGAGATCTGAAGGAGATTGCCCTGGCGCAGGCTGAGGAAACGCGCCGGGTCACACTCGCCAATCGCC
>CAZIQJ010000084.1:6499-9019 GCA_964541285.1 uncultured bacterium
CAGCGCGTTATTCAGGCCGTAGATAATTTTCAGCCCCGGTCGTTCAGGAAGGGATTGAAGGATATCGCAGTTCAGAAAATTGCGCGGGGAGAGGCGGTTCCGGAGAAGGCCGCGGAAGTTTCAGCGCAAACCATGCTGAAACACCTTGCCGCTTCATACCGCGTGCTGCATGAAGCATTTCCGATTCCCACATCTGTTTTAAGATCAAAGCTGGCGCAGGACATTATCGGGTTTCAAAAAACACTTCAGGAGCTTCTGGCCGATCCCGAACTTAAATCTCCCGAACAACTGGCTTATTTGCGCGAAACTCTGCGCATCTTGAAGAAAACGCCGGTCATTCGCGAAGTTCTGGATACGGTTTATCAGCCCGTGCGGCGGTCGGAGATCAGGGGTGGCGCACTGGTCAGTTTCCAGAAGCGCTCCGAGGTCAGAGAGCAGGAGGATTCAACATCGGGTTCCGGAGCTGACGCGGCAGCTGCACTTGAAAAAGCCCGGCAGGCGGAAATTAAGAAAGTCCGCAGCCGGTTAGCGTATGTTCTTAATGTTATTCTGGACGAACAGTTTCCGAATTTTTCCCGTACAGCAGGAGATCGAAACACTGCGGTCACGATGTGGGTGGAAACCCGCCAAATGACCTTCAAGGGGAGGGATGCTGTTGTTTTGACGCTCAAAAATGACGGCGCCGGTTTTGACCTTGCCAGCCTGATTTCCGCGGCCCGGGTCCTGAATGAAAATTTTCAGCGCGCCGATTTCCGTGAGCGTCTTGCCAACGCCACTCTTTTTGAACTTCCTTCGCCTGTTGAGACATCACCTGAATACGAGGCGCTTGTCGCGCGCGTTGCGGCCTATGACCCTGCGGATCCCGCCGCGCTCCCATGGGACCTGGCCTGGGAATTTCTGCAGGAAACCAAGAACGGATTTTTTATCACCGGCAAGAATCCGGCGGACCCAAAATTTAATCCTAATCCCATGACAGCTTCCACGGCTGAGGCCTTGGGAGATTTTTCGCCGGCCGGGAAACTTTTTGTGGGCTGGACTCCGGGGCTTCCGGGCGGCATGGGAACCAACATCTCAAGTAATCTCATTAAAAAGGATTTTGACGG
This sequence comes from uncultured bacterium, assembly GCA_964541285.1. GTDB lineage: Bacteria > Omnitrophota > Omnitrophia > Omnitrophales > Aquincolibacteriaceae > CAYLPP01. The sequence continues at coordinate 7,603 of CAZIQJ010000084.1, forward strand.
AGTCTTTGTGACGCAGAACCGTCCGTCAGACGATCCTGGAATCGGCTATAAGGGGAGCTTTATCTTTCCGTCGGACAATGCGGTGGCAAACGGAGACGTTCTGGCGAGGGTCCTGGCCGAAAAAGTTTTTGATCTGGAACAGCGGGAAGATTTCCTGAGCGGCAGGGTCAAGATCATTGAAGATTATGGCCCCTATGCCGCGGCTGCAGCTGAAACCAAAAAGGAGCTGGCCGCACTGAAAGCGGCGGAAGATGAGGCTGCCCGCAAGGAAATGGAAGGCGAGGCCCAGGACGGAACCCAGCGTGAAGTCCGCTCCGAAATGCGTTTGTCGAATCAGGCTCGGGAGGACTTACGAGCGGGAATCGCCGCTGTAAAAGGTCCTCTCTTTGATGTTCAGAATGCCCTGCTTGGAGAAAACCCGGCCTGGAAAACTGTCTTGAAGACCGAGTGGCCGCAAATGATAACAGCTGTTAACAAGTTTGAAAGTTATCTGGATCAGGAAAATGTGGATACCGGAAGGCTGCAAGCCAATTTTATGGATGTGGAAGAAGCAGTAGCCGCATATAACGACAAGGTGAATCAGCCGGGCACGGGATTGACCGTAAGTGAGAACTACTCATTTGTGATGGGGCAGTTAGCCTTTGCGATGCAGGATATAGGAATGAGACTGCAGGATGTGGAATTCGTACCTGCTGATGTTGAATTGGATTTGTCCGCGCTTGATCTTCCCGAAGGCGGAGCATCCGCGCGCTCTGAAATGCGGAGCAAGTTCAAGCTGGAGGTCCAGGCCCCTGACGAGGAGACGGCGGCGCTGAAAAAGCGCGCGATTGATGACGGCGCCAATTTCCTTCTTGCAAACAAACGGTTCGCGGCGCTTCTTGAAGATTTTGCGCTGCTTGGGCTTTATCCCCAGGAGATCGCAAAAGCTTTACGCGCACGCTTTGAAGACGGTCTTCAGGATTACAGCAACGTGGTCCTCTATTGGGCGCTGACCAAGTTTATTGAAGCGCGCGGAGGCGAAACCAATGACCCGAGTGACTCCGCTTACGGGCAATGGCTGGAAGCCCAGCGTGCCCTGCGTTTTCAGAATCTTGCGGCTACGGTGCAGGGCCTGAAGCCGGGGGATGTCATCGAGGCCCGGGTGGGAACACGGATGGTGCGCGTGCGGGTTGACGCTGTATCCGGGTCCAGTGTGACTTATACCCGCCTTGACCGCACCGGCGGCAAGAATCAGTACAAAACAACTGCCGCGGGCCTGCTTAATTTACTCGGAATCGGTCTCCAACTGACAGTCTATGCGGCCGGTTCTGTGGCCCTGCCTGCCCTGGATCCGCCGGATCCTTCCTTTGCAGTGGATATTTCAGCGGGGTCTGTTTACCGCGATACTGACGGCACTCAGTGGGTCATTTCCGCGAAA
>CAZIQJ010000085.1:0-7799 GCA_964541285.1 uncultured bacterium
CTTCCTCAGGAGAACCCGCGGCAATAATACGCCCCCCCGCAGGCCCGCCTTCAGGCCCCAGGTCAATGATATAGTCCGCCATTTTGACCACATCCAGGTTGTGCTCAATGACCAGAATCGTATTGCCCTGGTCGCGCAGCTGAAAAATCGCAGTCAGCAGATTCTGGATATCCCCAAAATGAAGGCCTGTGGTGGGTTCATCCAAAAGGTAAACAGTTTTACCCGTGGCTTTTTTGCTCAGCTCCGCGGCAAGTTTGATACGCTGCGCTTCCCCGCCCGAAAGAGTGGTCGAAGGCTGGCCCAGCTTGACATAACCCAGACCAATGGTTTTCAAGAGCACCAGCCGTTCCTGAATCGCTGAAAAATTGGAGAAAAATTCAATGGCCTCGGAAACCGAAAGGTCCAGGACCTCGGAAATATTTTTTCCGCGGTAGCGCACTTCGAGTGTCTGTTCATTGTAGCGGCGGCCGCGGCAGATATCGCACAGCACGTAAATGTCCGGCATAAAACTCATCTGCAGTTTTTCAAAACCTTCACCGCGGCAGTTTTCACAGCGCCCGCCCTTGAGGTTAAAACTGAACCGGGAAGGAGAAAAATTCCTGACCTTGGATTCCTGGAGTTCACTGAAGACCTTGCGGATCAAACCAAAAAGGTCCGTGTAGGTCGCGGGGTTGGAACGCGGCGTGCGCCCGATCGGGGCCTGATCGATTTCAATGACTTTGTCAATTTTATCCAGCCCTGAAATGGACCGGAATTTCCCGACGCGGTACTCCGTTTTCCAGATGCGGTTATGGAGTTCGCGCGAAAGAATGTCGTGCACCAGCGTGCTTTTTCCTGAACCTGAAACTCCGGTAACACAGACCAGCAGCCCAAGCGGAATTTTAACGTCCACTTTTTTGAGGTTGTGCTCTTCACAGCCTTTGAGCTCCAGAACCGGCCGGTTTTTCCACGGGATTCTCTGCTCAGGAACGGGAATTGAGGCTTTACCGGAAAGATACTGCGCGGTCAGGGAGCTTCCCGAAGCTTCCAGCTCCGAAGGCCTGCCCGCGGCCACGACCTGGCCGCCCTCACGGCCGGCGCCCGGGCCAAGGTCAATCAGATAATCCGCGCGCCGCATGGTTTCTTCATCATGCTCCACGATCAAAACCGTGTTCTTGAGATCGCGCAGACGTTCCAGCGTGTCCAGAAGCTTTTTGTTGTCACGCGGATGCAGGCCAATGCTGGGTTCATCCAGAACATACAGAACCCCGGTCAGGCCCACGCCGATCTGCGCCGCCAGGCGGATACGCTGAAGCTCGCCGCCTGAAAGCGTGGAAACACCGCGGTCAAGCGTGATATAGCCCAGGCCCACACCCATCAGGAAACCGATCCGCGAACGGATTTCCTTTAAAACAGGCTGCGTGATTTTGCTCAAAGTTTCAGGAAACGAAAGCTTTTCAAAAAGCGGCTGCGCCTCCTCCACCGAATGCTCAATCATTTCAACAATGTTTTTGCCCTGGATCCGGACCTGGAGACTTTCCCTGCGCAGGCGCTTGCCCTTGCATTCCGCGCAGACATCTTCTTTCAGAAACTTCGCGACTTTTCTGCGGACTTCTTCCGAAGAGCTTTCATGAAACAGCCTTTCAAGCTCTTCGATCAATCCTGAAATATCGTTATCTCCCCAGAAAAAAACCTCGCGCGCTTCTTCCGGCCATTCTTTCCATGGAGTGCTCCACTGAAACTTGTATTTCTTGTTCAAATCAAAAAGAAGGTCTTCGATGAAGTACTTGTTAAAGGAAAAGAAAATGTCGGGGTTCAGTCCGCCGCGCATCAGCGGCTTGGAAGGATCCAGCAGGACACCGCCGCTTTGCACCTGCGAAAGCTTGCCCAGCCCCTTGCACTTGGGGCAGGCGCCGTAGGGGCTGTTAAAAGAAAACATATTGGGAGTCAGCTCAGGCACGCTGGTCTGGCAATTCAGACAGCTGCGCTTGGTGGAGTAAAAACATTCCTGCTTTTTATCCGCGCCGCGCGGCACGACCATGACGAAACCAGCTCCCAGCTGAAGCGCGGCCTGCACCGCTTCGCCCGCGCGTTTTTCTTTCGCCGGGTCCACGGTAAAATCATCCACGAGGATTTCAATATCATGCCGGTAAGTCTTGCGGAGTTTCAGCTTGGGGTCCAGCCGGATGATTTTTCCGTCAATCCGCGCCTGGCTGTAGCCGCGCTTTAAAACATCCTGAAAAAGTTTCTGGAATTCGCCTTTTCGTCCGCGGACCACAGGCGCAAAAACCTGGATCTGCTTCCCCTTGTGCGCGGACATGACTTCTTTCACAATCTGCGCGGGCAGCTGCTGCTTTAATTCGCTCCCGCATTCCGGGCAAAAAGCCAGGCCCGCCTTGGCATAAAGCAGCCGCAGATAATCGTAAATCTCGGTCACTGTTGCCACAATAGAACGCGGGTTGTGGACTGAGAGCTTCTGCTCAATAGAAATCGCGGGAGAAAGTCCGGAAATATAATCCACGTCCGGTTTTTTCAGCTTTTCAAGAAACTGGCGCGCGTAGGAAGAAAGGCTTTCGAGGTAGCGGCGCTGGCCTTCCGCGTAAATGGTGTCAAACGCCAGTGAGGATTTCCCCGAGCCGGAAAGCCCGGTGATGACAACCAGCTTGTTGCGGGGAATCTTGACGCTGATATTTTTGAGGTTATGCTCGCGCGCGCCCCTGACTTCAATGAAGCCGGAGTCCCGCTCGCTCATGTCCCCACCCGCTCCGCGCCAAGGATACGGCGCAGGCACGCTTTTGCGGAATCAATAGCAAGAGCGCTGGTCTTGGGGTTTTCCCTCGAAGGCATGTTCTCGGTCACGAACATCATTTTCCCGGCACCGGACTCCACGTAAACCTCGTGCCTGTTTTTCTTATAACTGTTCGAAGTCCATATTTCGACCATGGTCTTTTTCGGGCCGAGACCCGCCAGGCTGAGGACCGCAGCCACATTAATATTCTGGGGAAAGCTTTTGACCGCGTCCAGCGCGCAGCCGCGGAACACGCGGACTTCCTGCGAACCTTTTAAAACCGGAAACTTTTTCTTTTCGAAATAAGGCGCGCCCATAAGGCCGCGAGGCGGCTTGCGGGTCTTGATGGCAACACTCTTGATGCCGGACTCGGCCGCGGCGGCAATACCGTCAAGGCCGGCCACGGCTCCGGAAGGAATAAAAAAACGGGCTTTTTTGGTGTCCATGAACCGGAGAGGATCCTCAAGCCGTAAAAGCCCGCCCACGCTCATGATCAGGATTTCCTGTTCCGGCCGCAGGTCATGCTTCAGGATTTCAGTGACCGCGTGCGGAGAAGCGGCTTCAATGACAAGGTCGCAGCGGCGAAGCAGCTCGGAGAGTTCGGAAACGGAAACGCCTTTTAATTTCGAGCGGAGCTTCGCGGCTTTTTCAGGGCTGTGGTCGCAGACATGCTTCAGCCTGACTTTTGAGGAAAATTCTCTGGTGATGAAGGCGGCAAGCGAGGCCCCGATGGCGCCGCAGCCGATAATACCTGCTGTTTTCATAAAATTCTTTGGAAGAAATTCAGGAAACGATGCGGTTCTTGGCGTTCACGTGGACCACACGCGGTTTGTGCTTCTTGATTTCCTTTTCATTCAGCACCACAAAGGTCATGACAATCACCAGGTGCCCCGGCTTTCCGTGCAGTGCCGCGCCTCCGTTCAGGCAAACGACGCCGCTTCCGGCCTTGCCCGGAACCGCGTAGCTTTCAAGTCTCGCGCCGTTGGTCAGGTTCGCGATCAGGACTTTTTCGCCGGGAAGAATGTCCGCGGCTTTCAGAAGTTTTTCGTCAATGGTAATACTGCCGACATAATCGACCCGCGCTTCGGTGACCGTTGCGCGGTGAATTTTTCCGTTGAGAAATTGGCGCTGCATCCTGTTCCCTTTCTTGGTTAAAGCGAGATTATAACATTATCAATCAATCTTGTCTTGCCGAGCCTGGCGGCCGCGGCCACCGTCATTTTGGAGCAGGCCTTCTTCAGAGGCGCCAGGGTCTCCGGGTCCACGATCTCCAGATAATCCACACTGTCCACGTGCCGGCGCAGCATCCGCAACCCGTCTTTTTTAAGGCCGGCCAGGTCCCGGCGTCCCTGAAAAATCTCGTCCCGGATCCAGATGAGCACGCCTGAAAGACTGAGCGCGCGCCTACGGTCCCGCGGGCTGAGGTACTGGTTGCGCGAGCTCATGGCCAGACCGTCCGCTTCCCTCACCGTGGGCATTTCACGGATCTCGACATCAAAATTCAGGTCTTCTGCCATTTTGCGGATAACCTGGACCTGCTGGTAATCTTTCAGACCAAAATACGCGCGGCAAGGCCCGGTGATGTTGAAAAGCTTGGCCACTACCGTGGCAACACCTCGGAAATGGCCGGGCCGGAACGCTCCGCACAGACCTTTGATCAGCTCCGCAGGAGGTTCCACTAGAGTGACAGGGCCTTCTCCATACATGTCTTTGACAGAAGGCAGAAAAACATAATCCACCCCCGCCTCACGCAGCAGCGCGCGGTCTTTTGAAACAGGCCTCGGATATTTTTTAAAATCTTCTTTGGGGCCGAACTGCGCGGGGTTAACAAAAATACTGACCGCCACCGCGTCGTTTTCAAGCGCGGCCGCGCGGACCAGGGAAAGATGGCCTTCGTGCAGGGCCCCCATGGTAGGCACAAAGCCAATAGATTTACCTTTGCGCCGCAGGGCTTCCAGAGTTTTGCGTAAAGTTGAGGGGTTTGAAATTTCTTTCACAAGGCTCCAAGCAGATCACGGACGGTCTTTTTAAGTGATGGATGAGAAAAATCAGGGCATAAATCCGAGAGAGGTTTCAGGACAAACCACCTTTCATGCAGCCGGGGGTGCGGAACCGAAAGCCCGGGCTCGTCAATGATATCGGAACCATAAAACAGGATATCCAGATCGATCGGCCTGGGTTCATTGCGGGAATGGCGCACACGCCCCATTTCCTTTTCAATGGCCAGCATTTTCTCAAGAAGCTCGCGCGCCTGCAGCTGCGTCTCGATTTCCCAGACCGCGTTCAGATATTTTCCCTGCGGCTCTCCGCCTTCAGGCTCGGTTTCATAAACCGGGGATTTCTTCTTAAAATCAATACCGGGAGTTTCGCGCAAAAGTTCTTCGGCTTTCCGGACAGAAGATTCCCTGTCACCAAGATTGGAACCCACCGCGAGGAAAACACGGGGCATGGCGGGCAGGCCTTGAAGCTTATTTCTTGTGAGGGTGTGAATGGGTTTTTGCAATGCGCGCGACCGCTTCTTCGATGCGGGCATCAGGCATGGTAAGGGAAATGCGGAAATAACCTTCGCCGTTGGGGCCAAAACCGTTGCCCGGCGTCACAACAATGCTCATTTCTTCGAGGAACTTCAGCGCCAGCTCGGCGGAAGTATAGCCCGGCGGCACCGGGATCCAGCAGTAAAAGGTGGCTTTGGGCGGCTTGATTTCCCAGCCCATTTTCGAAAAGCCGGAGGCCAGCAGATCACGGCGTTTCTGGTACATATGCAGAAGTTTTGCATGCGCTTCTTTTCCCTGCTCCAGCGCGGCCTTGCCCGCGAGCTGGATGGCCTGAAAAATACCGGAGTCCACGTTGGATTTCACCTTTCCAAGCAAAGCGACAAGTTCGGGATTGCCCGCGGCAAAACCCACGCGCCAGCCGGTCATGCTGAAAGTCTTTGAAAGCGAGTGAAACTCGACCGCGACTTCCCGCGCGCCTTCCACTTCAAGAATGCTGGGCGCCTGGTAGCCGTCAAACCCCACTTCATTATAGGCCGCGTCTGAAGCAATGATAAGCTCATGCTTGTGCGCGAAAGCCACGACTTCCTTGTAGAACTCTTTGGTCGCAATGGCGGAGGTCGGATTGTTCGGGTAATTGATGTAAATGACCTTGGCCTTGGCCAGAACGTCCGCAGGAATGGCCTTGAGGTCCGGCAGGAAATCATTGGATTCAAGCAAAGGCATGTAATGCGGAATGCCGCCCGCGAACAGAGTTCCGGAGCGGTACGGCGGATAACCCGGATCAGGAATCAGCGAAACATCGCCCGGATTAATAACCGCCAGAGGAAAATGCGCGATCCCTTCCTTGGAACCGATCAGCGGAAGAATTTCTTTTGCGGGATCAAGCTTGACGCTGTAACGGTCTTCAAACCAGCGCGCGATGGCTTCACGGAAAACCGGCATGCCGGCATCCAGCGCGTAACGGTGGTTGGAGCCGTCTTTGGCGGCACGGGTCATGGCTTCGATAATAAAATCAGGAGTCGGAGTATCCGGATCGCCCACGCCAAGATCAATAACGTCCTTGCCCTTAGCGATGAGTTCGCGTTTCTTGCGGTCTACTTCAGCGAAAAGATAAGGGGGAAGCGCTTTTAAACGGTCCGCAGGTTCGATAGCAAAGGTCTTTTTCATAGAGGCGCGGATTATATCAGAGGATTTGAAATTTGAAAATCAGATTTGAAAATTAAAAGCCGGATCCAGCAGGTGCAGCTCGTAGGCCTTAAGCTTGACCTCATCCCGGACCCAGGCCAACCGGGTCCTCAGATACAGGGAATAGACATCCAGGAACTCATCCATTTTCCGCCCTACCTCCTCGCGGATTTCCCCCTCGTCCTGGACCTTGAGCACCAGATAAGGCGTTTTCATGCCTAGAAGGCTCTCTGGAATTCGCGCCTCAGGCTGAAGCGCGGCTCAATGGCAAGGATTTCTCCGAGAAGCAGCAGGTATTTGCGCCGGATCTCGTCGTTGTGGGTTTCATGCCATTGGGAGTACAGCTTCATGAGTTTCCTGGCTTTCATTTCGAGACTAAGCGCATTTTCTTTCATCTTCCATCCCTCCATCCTCTTCCCTGTCTTTATCCGGATTGAACTCAAAATTAGGGTCAATGGTTTTAAGCTCGGCAGCCAGCCGCGTGACCTCTTCAAAAAGCGCGGGGTCGCGGGTCTTGCGCCACTGCGAGTAAAGGTCGAGAAACTGGTCCACCTTGCTTTTCTTTGTGCTTTCAACTTCATAGCTCTGCAGGTCTTTCATGAAATGCGTGAAGGCCTGGTCCTTGAAGCTGTTGACAAAACTGAAGTATTCCCGGCGCACGGCCTGCAGCAGGCCCTGGTAGGAGTCATAGTAACGCGAAAGTTTTTCAAGAACTTCCCCCACACCCGTCTTCTTGCGGTAAATCCGGCTGTGATAAATCGCGGCCTGATCGTAATACAGCTGTGCAAGTTCCTTGAAATGTCTGTGTGATTTTTTGAAAAATTTTTCTTTCTTCCCGCCCAGGTCCCCGAAAATCGCGGAGTGGATCAGAATGTGGTCGGCATTGACCTTGAAGATGAAATAGCGGATGGTGCGGTCTTCCGTGCCTTTGACCCAGCGCACAATATCGCTGGTGTCCGTTGAAAGGTAGGGTTCGGCCATCTCGTGGTATTCGGGCAGTGAAACCGCGAAAAGGAGATGCGCCAGGTAAACATTGACGTCCTCGTCATAGGTAAAGGCATTTGAGGGAAAATTGGAGTCCCTGCGGCATTTGATGATGGAACCAAGGAGGTACCGTATGGCGGAGTCCCTTTCCTGGCTCGAAATGTCGAAATAGAGCCTGCTCTCTTTAGGTTCCGGTTTTTCGTTCATACAGCCTTCTTTTTAAGCCGGTTTCCGGGGCTTCTGTGCTATGCCAGAATTGTCTTCAAGAAAGCTAACATGCCCCTAGTTTGAAGTCAAAAAAAGTGATCTATTGATAGCATAAGCTATCAATAACTATCTAAAAGAGGAAACTAAGATCAGATTGAGCG
>CAZIQJ010000085.1:7899-8986 GCA_964541285.1 uncultured bacterium
CCGGCTTTTAAGGGGCCGGAAAAGGCGCTCCGTCAGGAAGCGGCCCATGAAAGCCTCAAGCTCAGCCTCCACCGAATGGCTGACCCCGTGCTTCAGGCAGCTTTCAAGGTCATGGCTGACGTAATGGCGCAGGACCGAGAGCGGCTCCGCGTTCAAAGGCCGGGCATCCGGAAAATTCGGACCGCAGGCCATGCAGAGCAGGCCGCCCTGCCGGGATGAAAATACGCCGCGGTCCAGGGGTTTATGACATTGCAGGCAGCCGTCCAGATAAGGAAGCCACCCCACTTCATTCAAAAGCTTGATTTCAAAAATCCGCGCGATGCGCGCGCCCGGCACGCATGGAAGATAGACAAAACAAAAATCCAGAAGTTCAAAAACCTCCGGGTGCGGGTCATGGACTTCGCTGACTTCGTCCACCAGCTCCGCGAAATAACTGGCGTAAGAGATGGCTTCCAGCTGGCTGCGCAGGGCCGGATAAGTGTCCATGATAAAAGCTTCGGAAATCAGATGCAGGTCGGAACGCGTCTTTTCATAAAAAACGATTTCAAGCCGGGTAAAAAGCTCGTAAACAGCGGCCGTATTCTGGCCTTCCTGCCGAACGCCTTTGACAATACCGCGGACCTTGCCGAATTGTTTGGAAAAAAACGTCACGATCAGGGACGTTGAGCGGAACGGAATGGCCTTAATGACTACGGCTTCGGTTTTTTGGATAGCCATCAGTTTTTAACCACGCGGACCTTTTCAAGCCCGGCTTTCTTCAGGATCACGGCCTGCTTGCGCAGCATGCGGCGGGACTTCAAGGGCGTGTCATCATCAAAACCCATGAGATGGAGGATGCCGTGGCAGATGTAAAAAAGGACTTCGTAGGAAAAAGTGTTGCCGTAGTTTTTCGATTCCCGCTTTGCTGTGTCCAGGGAAACCACGATGTCCCCCATGTATCCGCCTTTCCGGGGCAGGCACTTTCCGGTGTGCGCGCCGAAGGTGATGACATCCGTCGGCGTATCGTCGTTCATAAACTTGCGGTGAATGTCCTTGATTTTCGCGTCGGTCGTCAAGAGAAGGCTGAGGCCCGCGCTTTTCCAGCCAA
>CAZIQJ010000086.1:0-8979 GCA_964541285.1 uncultured bacterium
TAGCTGCGATGAAAATTTTCTCATCGCCTGCTGCGGACCCGCTCATGAATTCGGGTCTCAAGTACTGGGCGACTTCATGAAACTGGATCAAGCTGACCGGCCGGACCTCGGCAAGCGTCGCATCCGTGACGTTAAACAGGTCGAGCTGGGTGTAGCGGATCATATCCGTAAGTTCCGGCTTGGGCCGGAGGGCGCCGTCAACTTCATCGAAGAACGGCAGGAGCTGCGGCTTGGCTTCCACCGCCGCACGCGGATACAAAAGCGGATACGGCAATCCTCGGTCCGCGGCCTGCGAAAGCCGGTCGAAAGCCGGATTGGAGCGGTTGATCACGTTGATAGAAGGCCGGACTTTTTTCGCGTCCCGCGGGTTGCGCGCCAGGGCTTCCCGGATTTCGGCGGCAATAGAAAGAGGGTCTTCGTTCAGGCCTAGGCCGATGACCATGATCTCCATGTTCTGGACGGCGCCGGTATTATCCGCGATTTTGGCAAGCCTGAGAATTTCCGCGTCCAGGAAACTACTCAGTTTTTTGTAGAAATAAGGTTCGCGCCGGAAAGCCGAGCGCACTTCCTTGGCAAACAGGGCGGCTGAGCTTTCGCCTATCCGGGATTCAAGAAAGACCTGCTTGTGACGGCCGCCTTGGTCACTGCTAACCATGCGCGTCATGAGCTCGAGAATGTCGCCGCGGTAGGGCCGCATTTTACCCTGCTCGACCAGCCGCTCGTGCGCGGCCTGAAAAGCGGCGGTCAGCTCGGCCCTGAAGTTCAGGGCGATCGTGGCACCGGAAGCGGAATTGCTTTGGCTGTCGCCGATGAAATCGGACAGCGCCCAGGCAAGCGCTGTGTTGCCTATGACCGGACGCTCAAGCCCCGGCGCTTCAACGGTCGGCGGCCGCGCAACGAGGAAAAAGGTCTGCACCAGCGCGGCAAAAAGAAAGAAAAGATCGGCGATAATACCCCATTCCTTGTACGGCTTGGTCATCAGATTCTCAGCCAGCGCGCGGCCGAAACGGGTTTTTTTCGCCAGGAAATAGAGCGGCCGCGGAAGCGCGTAATCGCGGCCATCCTCCAGGCGCTCGGTGCCCGCCCTGAAAAATGCGTTGCCGTCCAGGATGTCCTTGCGCAGCGAAAGCTGGATCAACTCGCGTTTGAGGCCCGTCATCGTCTCGCCGTTCCATTCCGCATTCTCCGGCGCTCGCGTCACGTTCACGCGGTCCTTGTTGATGACGATCATGTTTTTGGAAGGATCTTCCGGATTGACGTACAGCGCGGCATAAGGCCCATCTTCACCCAGCGAAGCCGCGCCGGCGCCGGCCAGCGGCAAGTGATAAACGTCAACCAGGTGCGAGCGCAGGAGGCGATTCAGGAACGCGGGATATTTTTCCAGAGATTCGACGGGGCGCATTTCAGAACGCACCGACTGGCCCTGACTCGCGAGAGACTGCTTCAGCGCATCCAGAAGAAATGCCCGGCGTTTGGCAGCAATGAGTTCCCGCTCCGGGCCAATCTTGTCCTCGTCAAGATCTTTGCGGGCCGCCACTTCGGAGCGAAGGTCCAGCATGGACTGAAGAAAAGTCTTCCAGTCCGCCAGCACAATGCTTCCCTCCGTCATCTGTTTCCTGACCGGCGCCAGCACCGTACGCGCCAGCGTGTGGCCTTCCGCGGGGTCATTCAGTCTGCCTTGCTGCTCATGAAGCGCGGGGTCCATGCCCGCGTAAACCTGGAGGCTGATACTGCCGTCCACGGCAAAAGCGTAAGCCATAAGGTCCGCAAAAAATTCATGGTAGGCGTGGCTGAAAGTGGCGTAATCAAACGAGTAAGGATTATCAAAATCATGCCCGCGCTTTAAAATATTGTGGCCGTACTCATGGCTGAGCGTCAAAAAGAGTCTCTCAATGGGCATGTCAAAATATTTCTGTCCGACGCTGAAATCACTGGAGGCATTGTTGTCCTTCCGGGTCCCTCCGCGCGCATACATGACCCGGAAAACAAGCTGAAGCTTTTCACGGGGAAACATGCCGAAGCGCCTGAAAAGATAAGCCACAACGGCCGTGGCCGCGGCTGGCACCATCATTCTCTCAGACACCCCGGATTCTTTCTGGATCTCACGAAGGGTTTTCCCTCTCAACTTGACCGTCCGGTCCACAAGCTCGACGATTTCGGGCCTCTCGATAAAAGCCGCGGGATCTCTTTCAAGCGCCAGAACGCGGGACAGCGCGTAGAGACGGATGGAATCGTTCACGGATGGATCAAGCGCGACCTGCCCCAGCAGCTGCGGGTCTTCACTGTAAACAAGGAAAAGCATGGCGGGCAAAAGCTCCGGGCTTGTCTGCTCAACCAGCTCCTTGAGTTCTTCGCGCAGAACGCCGTCAAAATTTGAGGCCATCTGGCGCGCAAGCGTGCTGCCGCTCAGGGAAGAAAAAACAGAGGGCGTCCGGACGGCCGTGAAAATCTTTTCCGTCAATTTTACAAATCCGTCAACGTTCCCATTGACGTTCCCGTAGCCATAAAACTCTCCATCAAGCGCGACCCCGCTCGGAACTCTCGGAATGTCCATCAGCATCTTCGTGCCGTAGTAAAAAAAGACAGCAGTTTCATCCGCGGTCGTGACTTCCCCCGCGCTCTGAAGGCTGTTCCAGTAGGAAACCAGCCATTTCATGGAGTACAGGACACTGTGAATCGGGCGGGACGCAAAAAATTCCCAGCTGATTTCCGCTATGGCTTCCAGGGCCTGGGGAGACCCGGAATGCTTCCGGTAAACCGCTTCAAGAGATTCGTTCCACTGAGAAAGCAGGGCCATAACTTCAGAAGCCGTGAGATGATTATTGATAAAAACCCTGTTCAGATAATTCGCGCGGTCTATAAACCTCTCACGGATTTCAGGAGAAAGTTTTCTCAAGAGATCCTGAAAAATCCGCACACTTTTATCCACCCCCTCCGGGGAGGTCTCCTGAAAGAAAATTCTGGCAAGCTCCTGAGCCTCTTCACGGAAAGTCTCCAGAGCCGGCGAATCGGCTGGAATCCGGATGATCTGAATGAGCCGCTGGTCCAGGAAGTCCGCAGTATTACCCGCAGAAGCCAGGTTTTCACGGAGCTCTTCCACAAACTCGCGGACAAAAGAGCTTTTTCTGAAATTATCTGAAGTGATCCATTCGATTCCCCGCGACCTCAGGCTCGAAACTTCAGCGGCTGAAAGACGGTAAGCGGCCTTGCCTCCGGGCGAAAATGAAAGCCCTCCATCCACCACATAAAGAGAAGGCAGCTGCCTGGAGGCTGCGCTGATATCAAACCAGGAAGCCAGCCAGGGCAGAATTCCCCTTTTGGGAAAATCCAGAACAGGAGTCCACGTCCCGGGCCTGGCGGAGTCCCAAACGGAAGCGGCGGCTGGAGCATCCTTCCGGGTCTCGCCGTCTTTCAGAACTTCCGCGTACGTCAGAATTTTGGCTTTGACCGCCCGGATCTTTTCCTCGCTCCATTTCTTCGCCCGCGCGGTCTCATCCACTTTATTTATCAGGATGCTTTTTGCGGCCGCATTCGGCACTACATAAAACCGGTGATGCTCCGCAGGGATCCCGAAAAGCTGGTGCCAGATCCTGGTAAAAAATCCCGGCCGGGCGGAAACCGAATAATCAAAAATCACCAGCCCGTAGCCTTTCATGCCGGTCCAGGCGCGGCGCAGAGGCGCGATGGTTTTCCAGGACCCGAGAATGGAAAGCGCGATCACAGGCATCAGCAGCGCTGGAACCAGCAGGCCCCACGACGCTGTGAGCACGGCAATTGCTGAAAGAACAAGAGGAAAACCCAGCACGGATAAAAGACCCAGCCGCATGATCAAGGGATTGCCAAAGCGTTCCGTCTCCAGCATTCCTTCCAGCCCCGAGGTCGTCGTCGCGTGCGAAGACACCTGCGCGTACGCGACCCGCACAGCGTCCAGCTGAGCGCGTTCAGCCGCTGAAATCTGCATGGAGTTCTGAATATCGCGCTGAGTTTCTTCGTCCGCACCGGCGGTCCGCATTTCAGAACGGCGCGGCTGCAGACTGATCATCCGGACCATGTCCGCGGGAGGCGCAAGTTGCTCAACTTCCATGCCAAGGGCCTTGGCCGCGCTCTCAATGACACTCACGGATTTTTTATTGTTGGCATCAATGCTCGCAAACGCGTAATCAAGCCCCTGGGTTCTCAAATAGATCAGGCTCTGGCGGACCAGTTCACTGCCGACTCCGAGTCTCTGCCAGCGGGGCAGCACCACATAGGCGCCAAAAACACCGTCTTCACCGGCTTTCATTTTCTTCTGCGCGTCTTGCGGCAAAAGATAGTTGGCGCGGCGCGTCATGACCCGCATACCGGCAATTTCTCCATTCGGAGCGTAAGCAGCCCAGAAACGGACGAGGCTTTCACGTTCCGCGGAAATCGCGCGGGCTACGGAGCCCAGGATCTGGGCCTCCATGGCAAGTTTCCTGTCTCTGACCGGGAGATCCGCCTCCTGTTTTTCCAGCTCACGCTGCATCAAACGGAGGCGGATTGAAATATCGAAAAGCCCTTCTTCGTTCTCAGGGCCGTAAGAGCGCATGAGAAAAGTCTTCTTTCCGTCACTTGACAAAAACTTTTCCGCCGCATCGCCGTCCCCAGCCGGTTTTTGGGTGGTCCGCATTTCCGATTTCTTCTCCGCGGAGGCCGATACTGCGCCGCTCAGACGCAAAACCCGGTCCACACGCGCCCCGGGATAGGCCATGCTGCCATTCACGCGCAGAACCTGCGCGGCGTCCGGCCATGTCGAAATCGCGGGACGCTCCAGAAGCCGGAGAATGTTCTGCTCCGTCAATTTTCTTTCCTGCTCAAGCCGCTTCAGCCCCGCGATAAACCGATCCACTTTCTCGTAGGCTTTTCCCGCAGGAAATCCGGCGCCCGGAATTTTTTCATCCAGCACGGGCGTGTACTCCGCGGTCTTCTCAATTTTTTTACGCGCCGCCAGATCGCGGATGATCTGATCGCGCCATTCCTTGAGCAAGGCCGGTCCCGCGGTCCCGGGCGCGGGATTCTCAAGCAGCCGGTCGCGCGTTCCTCTGGCAAACGCGGCATAAAGATTGACCCGCCCGTTTTCATTACGCAGGTAAGAGCTCCAGGAAACTTTCCCCTTCATGTGCTCCTGGTACACTCCGGCTTCAGGGATCTTGTTGATCTGCGGCATGACCAGAACGTAGGAAATTCCGTTGTCCCGCAGCTGCTTCATCAGGCCTTCGGAATGGAAACCGCCTGCCACAAAAAGTGAACCCCGGCTTTTTTCCATTTTCATGGCGCCGGCAACGCGGTCAAAAAGCGCGCGGTCGCGGTCTTCCGAGTTCTCGTAAAAAGCGATATGCGCTTTCAGGTCTTCAAAAGCAACGGGAGTGTTTCCTCCCGCGGCAAAACTTTTAAGAAAAGCCCAATCCTCACGGTTGATCTCAAGCCGGAGAAGTTTTCCAAGGACCATCAGCCTGCGGCTTTCCTGGTCCAGCTGTTTCTCTTCAGGACCGCGGAAAAGAGCCGCCTTGATCCCGTCCGTGTATTTCTGAAAGTTCTCAAAAAAGCGCGTGCCTTCCATGTCGCGCATCATGCGCTGGCGGCTGGCGCCGCGGGAAAGGCCTGCGGAAAAATCAAACTCGTAAGAAGTGCCTGCCGCCAGTTCCTGTAGGCCAAGTGCGAAATCCTGGGCCGAAACCTGCTGGGTCACAAAATCCTGCTGCTTCAGACGGAGCGTCTTTAAAATTTCCTGGTTCCGGGCCGAGGGACGCTGTGCCTCCAGATACTTGATAAACTTCACGGCAGCCTGCTTCACCTCGATGTCGAGATTCTCCTCGGCTTCAGGCTGTTCGCTTTCTTCAAGAACCAGGGCCAGGTCCGTGCCCGCCTCAGGCCGTTTCACCGCGGCCAGCATTTTCAGGACAGAAATAAAATCAACCTTGTTGTCTTCAAAGCCTTCAAGCGCCTGGTCGATTTTTAAAAGCTTTTCGGAATAAGCCTGCTGCTTGCGGGCCTTAAGGTCTGTGTCCGCGGCCTTCAGCTTTTCAAGCAGCGCGGGTTCTTTTTCCATAGCCGCGAGGTAAAGGTCCACGCCCTCCTCGTACAGCTTCCAGTCCTCCGCGCCAAAGTAACGCATGCTCCCCGGATTCAAAATCGCGGCCGCGACTCCGCCGGTCAGCTCACCTCTGTCAAAATAATCCTCAAGCACAGCCTGGAGTTTTTCGCGGTCCGGAAAGTTCCTGAAGAGCGTCGGATCCAGTTCGCCCGCGGCACCTTCAAGCAGGGTCATGCTGAAACCGTATTGCTGCTGAAAATGCGCGATCAGCTTCTGGATGTTCCGCTGCGCGTCCGGAATCGAATGCGCGTCACGGATCAGGATGACGGTCTCAGGGCGCTCCCCTTTAAAAACCTCTTCGATTTTTCCAACAGACTTGGGGACCTTGATGCTGGCGGCATCCTGGGGAATTTTTACCGTAACCTGTGAAAGATTTTCTTCAGCAGCGGCCCAGGCGGGCGGAAAGGAAATGCTGGAAAATATGAAGGCCGTCAGAGTGATGAATGAAACAACACTCCTAAAAAAGCTAGCAGGTTCTAGAAATTTTAATCTTTTCTGCTTGGTCATGGCCCTTTTGTATAGCTACGAGTTTTTTGGGGATCAGGGTTTTGCTACTTTTTAAAACACTGAATCTGCCGCCCTATAAAGAGTACCTTCCCTATAGGGGGAATACAAATATAGGGAAAAGTTAAGATTTAACGTAACCCTCAACAGGGCATGAGGTTATGGCAATGCGGGTAAAAAACGGGTTTTAAAGCGGGGAAAAGACGCTAAAAAAGAGTCTCCGGGTCAGCGGGAAGACCTTCCTGAATACCGGGTGTAATGGCAGCCGCGAAGTCCCAGAAACCGCTTCCGCAGCGCGCAACTCCGCGCCAGATTCCGTCGGCCAGACCCGCCATGTGGCGGGCCACAGGAGCGCCTGACGCCTCATGATAACGCTGAAAAGTCATGGGGATTTCAAGAGGGAAAGTCACGATATTCAGGCTGCCGCGGGCAAAGTCCCGCTTCATGTTCCGGAAATATTCTCCGGCTTCGGCGGGGCCAGAAAAAGCGGTAAAAGCCAGAATCGTGACAAACAAAAAGCATGCCGGTTTTTTCAGCATAAAAACTCTCCTTATAAAGTTTTTAAACCCCAGGTCGATGACTCTTTATAAGACCGCGGGGCCTTTTCAGCCTTTTCAAAACGCTTCAGGCCTGTTTACAAGCTTTCTAATCAAGGAGCTTTCTTGAAACCACTTTATACATGTTCAAGCTGTCACTGGTCGGGAGATGAAACCCATTTCATCACCAAAATTCTCTCGATCATGTACCGCCCGAAACATGAGAACATCCAGGCTTTCAAGCAGATCAAATGCCCCCAGTGCCATAATCTCGTGACAATTATCTTCGAGACGCTGGACGGGTCCGTCGCAAAGTAACGCGCCGCGTTACTTTTTCCCCTTCTTATTCTCCATAGCTCTTAAAACATCATGAATAATGCCAAGGGCCGTGTCCGCTTCATTTCTGCTGATCATCAGCGGCGGACAAATCCTTATCCCCGATTCTCCGCATCCCAGAAGAAGCAGGCCGCGCTGAAACGACTCTTCGATCACCCTCTCTCTTTCCTGAGAAGCGGGCTGAAGCGTTGTCCGGTCCTTGACCAGCTCCACGCCGATCATCAGACCAAGACCGCGGACATCGCCAATCAGCGGAAATTCGCGCGACATCTCTTTTAACTTTCCGCGCAGGTAATCCCCTACCACCTGCGCGTTTTTCATAAGCTTCTTCTCAAGCAAGTCCACGGTTGCCAGCGCGGCCTCACATGCCACAGGGTTTCCGCCGAATGTGTTGGCGTGGGAACCCGGTTCCCAGTCCATCAGGTCCGCGCGCGCGATCATGGCGCCCAGCGGCATACCGGAAGCAATCCCCTTTGCGGTCGTGATAATATCCGGCTCCACACCCCAGTGGTCAATGGCAAACATTTTTCCTGTGCGGCCCATACCGGACTGGACCTCATCGGCAATCAGAAGGATGCCGTGCTTTTTGGTCAGCGCGCGCAGCCTTTCATGATAACCGGGCGGCGGCACCACATAGCCGCCTTCGCCCTGGATGGGCTCCACAATAATGGCCGCGACTTCTTCCGCGGGAACTGTTTTCTTGAAAAGCGTGTGCTCGATGTAATCGACGCAGTCAATCTTGCACTCCGGATAAGTCAGATGGTACGGACAGCGGTAGCAGTAGCCGTAACTCACGTGGCTGACGCCCGGCACCAGCGAGCCGAAATTTTCCTTTTGCCGGACCTTGCTGCCGGTCAGTGAAAGCGCGCCAAGGGTACGGCCGTGAAAAGCGCCAAAGAAAGAAACCATGCGCTCGCGTTTTGTTTTATAACGGGCGAGCTTAAAAGCCGCTTCCACAGCTTCCGCGCCGGAATTGGTAAAGAAAACGCGCTTGGAAAATTTACCCGGCGCGTGCGCCGCAAGTTTTTCCGCCAGCTTGACCTGGGCTTCGTAATAAAAATCCGTGCCGGACATGTGAAGCAGCTGTCCCGCCTGTTTTCTGATGGCCTTGACGACCTGGGGGTGGCAATGGCCCGTGGAAGTCACGGCAATGCCGGAAGTGAAGTCCAGGAAAACGTTTCCGTCCGGGTCCTTGATCCAGGCTCCGCTGCCGCTGGCGGCGACCAGCGGGTAAGAACGCGTAAAAGACGGCGAAAGAATCCGCCGGTCTCTTTCAATGATTTTTCTGGCTTTTGGCCCCGGAAGGGGGTGCTTGATCCTGATTTTACTCATCCGGTTTAACTCCTTTCAAATCATAACCGCATCAAAATATAATGCAAAGGGTTGTAAGTATAAAGACTTTTCCGGCATTGAGGGCAAACAAACGCCCGATATCTGAATGCGCCGGGCAGAAATCAAACATTTCCAAGCGCCGGATGGTCGCAGTGATTG
>CAZIQJ010000087.1:0-8972 GCA_964541285.1 uncultured bacterium
AAACGTCAGCTTCCCGCCGCTAAAAGCAGAATGAGGTTGTTGTGCTTTATTTTTTACACCCGTTAAAAGACATCTTTATCGGGTTTAATCTTTTCCGCTACATCACTTTTCGCGCCGCCGGCGCCAGCATTACCGCTTTCTTTCTCTGCCTCTGGCTTGGCCCCCGCATTATCGCCTGGCTCAAGTCCCTGAACGTGACCCAGAACCAGAAGCGCGAACACGCGGCTTCCATCCATTCTTTTTATGCCCATAAGGAAAAAGTTCCGACCATGGGCGGTATCCTGATTGTGGCCGCGGTGCTTTTCTCGACCCTTCTGTGGGGGAATCTGACCAATCCTTTCATGTGGATCCTGATCCTGACCGTTTTCTGGTTTGGCGGGGTGGGCTTCCTGGATGACTGGCTCAAGCTTCGGTCCAAGAGCTCCCGGGGGCTGACTTCCTTTACCAAAATGTCGGGTCAGCTGATCATGGGCATCGCGGTCGGCCTTTACCTTTATATGGACCCTGATTTTGACAAATGGATGTACCTTCCTTTTGACAAAAAAGGCGCCATGTACCTGGGTTTTCTTTTTATTCCCTTCGTGGTGCTGGTGCTGGTGGGTACTTCCAACGCCCTGAACCTGACCGACGGGCTGGACGGCCTGGCCATCGGCTGCACGCTTTTTACCGTGGCTTCGCTGGGGGTCATTTCCTACCTGGTCGGCCGTGTGGACTTTGCCGCCTATCTTTCCATTCCCTATGTTCCGGAAGCCGGGGAGATCACGGTTTTTTGCGCCGCGCTTTTTGGCGCCAGCGCGGGCTTCATGTGGTTTAACTGTTATCCGGCGGAAGTCATGATGGGGGACACCGGCTCGCTCTCACTGGGCGGCGCGCTCGGCACCATCGCGGTTCTGATCAAAAAAGAGTCTCTTCTGGTCATTGTCGGCGGCATTTTTGTCTGGGAAGCGCTTTCCGTCATTATGCAGGTCACCAGCTTCAAGCTTTTCAAGCGCCGCATCTTCCTGATGTCTCCGTTCCACCATCATCTCCAGCTCAAGGGATGGCCGGAGTCCAAAGTCACCATCCGCCTGTGGATTATTGCCATGATTCTTGCTATTATCGGGCTCAGCACTCTCAAAGTCCGTTAATCGCAGATGAATATGATGACAAATGATCCTCCCGGAAATAAAGCCGCTGTTTTAGGTCTTGGTATAAGCGGCATTCAGACTGCCTTGTTCCTGCGGGAAAAAGGTTTTGAAGTCTTTGTTTCCGACAGTGCTTCCAGCCCCGAGCTTGAACAGAAGCTCAGGGACCTGCGCAAGGCAGGCATTGAAGGCGAAATCGGCGGGCATACGCCGGAAAAAATTCTGGCCGCTGACTGGACCGTTATTTCGCCCGGCATTCCGCCGACGGCGCCTGTTTACCGCGCTTTGCGTGAAAAAGGGAAGCTGGTTTTCAGCGAAATCGAAGTTGCCAGCTGGTTCTGCCCTTCTGAAAATATTATCGCCGTGACCGGATCTTCCGGAAAGACCACGGTCTCGACGCTTCTTGCCCGTTCGCTTAAGAATTTTAAAGGCCGTTCTTTTTTATGCGGCAATATCGGCAATCCCTGGATCGGGGAACTTGGGTCCATACGTCCGGATGATTTCGTGGTGCTTGAAGTCAGTTCATTTCAGCTGGCGCATTGCCGCGCGTTCCGGCCCCGGCTCGGCATTCTCTTGAATCTCAGCCCCAATCATCAGGACTGGCATCCGGACATGCAGGATTACGTCAAAGCCAAGCTGAAAATCTTTCAGAACCAGACTCCTGAGGACAGGGCGCTGTTCCGTGAGTCTGACCGCAGAGAGTTTTTTCCGGACTTTAAATTCAAGGCCAGAACGTACTGCTTTGACAAGGAGCCGGGGACAAATCCGAATGAGGCCGTGGTCCTGCTTGCCGCGAAGCTTCTGGGCTGTCCGGAAGAGATCGTGAAAGATGTTTTTCGTCATTTCGAGGGTATTGAACACCGCCTGGAAAAAGCAGGCAGTGTTTCCGGCGTGGATTATGTGAATGATTCCAAATGCACCACGACGGCGTCCCTGGCCTGGGCGCTTGAGAAGTTCCGGGACGGAAGCGTGGTCCTGCTTGCCGGCGGGCATCCTAAATCCAATGACTTTGCCAATGTGCGCGGTCTTGTATCCAGAAAGGTCCGCAAGGCCTTCCTGATAGGGGAGGCGCAGCCGCTTTTGCAGGAAGCCTGGCAGGGCGCTTGTGAGCTTGGCAAGCCGGATGGATTTGAAACCGCGGTCCGCGAAGCCAGTCTTTGCGCCCGCCCAGGGGATACGGTGCTGCTTTCTCCCGCCTGCGCCAGTTTTGATATGTTTAAAAATTATCAGGAGCGCGGCAACTTGTTCAAAAAAATCGTGGCAGATCTTAAAGAAAGCAGCCGGGCGGAAGCCCGGACAGGAGGCCGTTGATGTCAAGGCAGGCGCGCGTCCTTTTTGTCTGTGTCTTTCTGCTGGTCGGCCTGGGCGTGGTCATGACCTACAGTTCCAGCGCGGTCTACGCGCAGTACCGGTATTCCAATTCGGAATATTTTCTTCTGCGCCAGTTTCTTTACGCTTTGCTCGGGACCACCATCCTTTTCGGCACCGCGTCGATTCCGATTTCTTTCTGGCAGAAGAACGCGCGCGCCATGATGCTTCTGGCCGTAACTTTCCTGATTCTGGTTTACGCGCCTGTCATCGGGCACTCGGGCGGAGGCGCCCAGCGCTGGATCAACCTTGGGATTGTTAATTTCCAGCCCGCGGAATTCGCCAAGATAGCGGTCTGCATCTACCTTGCGGACTATCTTTCCCGGAAAACCAAGGTCATACGCAAGGGCAGCCTGACCATTTTCTTTCCTCCGCTTTTCCTGATTGGTTTGATCTGTATCCTGACGATTCTTCAGCCGGACCTTGGTTCCACGGCTTTCATCGTGCTTTTGGTCATGGTCCTGTTTTTCCTTGCCGGCATCCGGCTTCGCTACGTTTTTGCCGCGCTTGCCGTGGTTTTACCCGCCCTGTATTTTCTTGTGGCCCGCGTGCCGTACCGCGCCAGCCGTGTGACGGCCTACCTTAATCCCTGGAATGATCCGCAGGGCAGCGGCTTTCAGATCATTCAGTCGCTTCTGGCTTTTGGTCTGGGCGGAGTCAAGGGCGAGGGGCTGGGCCAGGGCATGCAGAAACTGTTTTACCTGCCCTCCAGTTACAACGACTTTATCTTTTCGGTCATTGCCGAGGAGTTAGGTTTGATAGGACTGATCTTCGTTCTTCTGCTTTATGTGATTATTTTTATCTGCGGAATCCAGATGGCGGAAAAGGCCAAAGGTGATTTTCAAAGGCTTTTGATCATTTCCCTGACGCTTATGATCGTGCTTCAGGCGATCATCCATATGCTGGTCACCACCGGCCTCATTCCCACCAAGGGGCTGCCGCTTCCTTTTGTAAGCTTCGGAGGCACCTCGCTTCTATTCAGTATGATGGCCGTAGGGCTTCTCCTTGCCTCGGACCGGAAGGTCCGCGAAGCCTGATGCCCGGCAAGACCGTCGCCATTTTCGCGGGACCGTCCGGCGGGCACCTGTTTCCCGCCCTGGCGTACGCTGAAACGCTCCGGGAGAAGATGCCGGACAGCCGCAGGTTCCTGATTTCCAGCACCCGGGCCAAAGCTTTTGCGGGCGCCTTCGCTCCCGGCCTGTTTGACGAGGTCTTTTACCTCCGCGAATTTCCATTTCCCTCCGGTTTCTCTTTAAGGTCCGCCCGATTTTTGCTAGAATTCCCGCGTGCCTTCCTTGAATCCGGCAGTATCCTTAAAAAAATCAGGCCTGACCTGTGCGCGGGTTTTGGAAGTTTCGTTTCCTATCCCGGCATGATCCTGGCTTCTTGGAAAAAAATCCCCACCTGGATTCATGAACAGAATCAGGCGGCGGGGAAGGCGACAAAAATGCTGGTTAAACACGTGGATGGCGTGGCGGTGACATTTCCTGCCACTTTCGCGGGGCAGAAGCTCCGCAGGCTTGAGTGTGTGGGGCTTCCGATCCGCAGGGAGCTGCGCGATTGGGCCGGGAAAACAGACAAAGCGCCTTCAAAAAACTTCCGGATTCTGGTGACCGGCGGTTCCCAGGGGTCCAGAAACCTCAACCGCGTGATTTTGGAAACTTTTTCGCTTCTTTCTTCTGAAGAAAAGAAAAACATTGCCGTTACACATATAACGGGGCCGGCGGATTTTGAAAATATCCGGGAATTTTACCGGAAAAACGCGGTTGCGGCGGAGGTTCATGTGTTCCACTCAAAGATGCATGAGCTTTACAGCGGGTCAGACATGGCGATCACGCGGGCGGGGGCCAACACCCTTTTCGAGCTTGCGATGTTCGGGGTTCCCGCGGTGGTCATCCCTTACCCGTACGCGGGCGGGCACCAGGCTGAGAACGCACAATACTTCGAAGCTGAAGGCGCTTTGCTGATGCACGAAGAACATTCGCTGACGTCTTCCTGGCTATTAGGCCAGATTCAGAAACTTCGGGACGATTCAGATTACAGAACACAGTTGTCGGGCCGCATGGCGCGGATGGCTTCTCCGGAGGCCAGCGAGCGTCTGGTCCGCTGGACACAGGAATTCCTGGGAGAACGGCATGGTTAGAATTACGGACAGCGGTATTATTGAAAAAGCGCAAAAGGCCTATTTGATCGGTATCGGCGGGGTGGGGATGAGCGCCCTGGCCCGCGTCCTGAAGCATCAGGGGATGAAGGTGGCCGGCTCGGACTCCAAGGAAAGCCGCACCACCCGCGAATTGACTTCTTCCGGCATTCAGGTTTTCATCGGGCAGAAAGCCGCCAACTTCGCTGAAGACGACCTTATCATTTATTCCTCCGCCATTCAGGACAATCACGTGGAGCTCAAGGCCGCGCGTGATTCCGGCCTGACCGTTCTTCACCGCGCTCAGGTGCTTTCCTGCCTTTTGAACCGGGCCCGGACCTCTGTCGCGATTACCGGAACGCACGGCAAGACCACTACATCCTCCATGATTTCCTATATTCTGGCTGAAGCGGGCAAAAACCCGACGTGCCTGGTGGGCGGCGATGTCATGAACCTCGGGACCAACACGGTTCTTGGCAACCCTGACTTGTGGATCTCTGAAGTGGATGAGAGCGACCGCAGCCACGAGCTGTATTCGCCCAACTACACCATCATCACCAATCTGGAAGAAGACCATATTGACCACTACAAGGACCTGGAAGACCTTCGCGGGTCTTTCCGCCGGTTCTTTTCAAACGCCCAGAATCCGGGCCTTCTTATCTATTCCGAAGATGACACCGGCCTGCGGAATCTTGTTCTTGAAAGCGGCAAGCCTCACCTGAGCTTCGGCTTTTCACCCTCAGCGGATTTTTCAGCCCAGAACATCCGCATGAATGATTTTGGTTCTGAATTTGACCTGTGGGAGTGCGGTCTTTTCGTTACCCGCATGAAACTCGCGGTTCCGGGTCTTCATAACATTTCAAACGCGCTTGCCGCCCTGTCGCTGCTCATGCAGATCGGCATCGATATCAATGACGCGGCCAAGGCGCTTGCGACTTTTAAAGGCGCGCGCCGCAGGCTTGAAGTCAAGTGGGAGTCCCGCGACCTGCTTGTCATTGACGATTACGCGCATCATCCTACGGAAGTCCGCGCTTCCATCCGCGCGCTTCGCCAGCTGGACCGCAAGCTGACCGTTATTTTTCAGCCCCACCGCTACAGCCGCACGCGTTATTTTATGAAAGAGTTCGGCCGCGCTTTCGCGGAGGCGGACGAAGTGATCCTGACGGATATTTACGGCGCAGGAGAAATTAATACTGACAATGTCACGGTGCAATGCGTGCTTGAAGAAGCGCTTGCGGCCGGACATTCCAACGTTCACGTGGTGCGGCGCGACCAGATTTTGAATTATCTCGCTTCCCGGCAGGGCCTCAATGGAATTGTGGCTTTTATCGGAGCGGGGGACATAGGAGAAGCCGCAGATGAATTTGCGAACCGATATAAAAACCTTACTCCGGCCTAACGTCTCGCTCGCCAGCTTTTCGACCATGCAGGTCGGCGGGCCCGCGAAATTTTTCGCGGAACCCTCGACTGAAGATGAGCTTGTTGAACTGCTTGAATACGCCCGCCAGGAAAACCTTCCGGTCTTTCTCCTTGGAAAAGGCTCTAATGTCATTTTCCCCGATGCCGGCTGGCCCGGTCTTGTCATTACCCTGATCCACTACGAGCAGGACAAGATTGTTTTTGATGACGAGAAGTGTCTGGTCACGGTGTCGGCGGGAGTCCATCTTTACCGCCTGGTGGTGGCTTGCCGCGAGCGCGGTTTTGGCGGTGCGGAGTTTCTTTGCAATGTTCCGGGCACTGTTGGCGGCGGCCTTGCGATGAACGCGGGCTTCAGCCGCTTTCCCGGCCAGATGAATGAAATTGGCGATTTTGTGGAAGAGGTCACGGTGCTGGATGAAAACCGGCAGAAAAAAGTCATTGCCCGCAAGGACATTGTGTTTGGCTACCGCCACTCCAGCCTGGCCGGGAAAATCATTCTTTCCGGAACTTTTCATCTGTGGAAGCGCAAGCCCGAAGACATTCAAAAAGAGATCAAAGCCAATTTTGATTACCGCAACACCAAGCAGGACCTCAAACATCCCAGCTCCGGTTCTATTTTTAAAAATCCTGAAGCGCCCACGCCTTCTGCCGGCAAGCTGGTGGACCAGCTCGGCCTGAAGGGCAAGCGCGTCGGCGACGCCATGGTTTCACTCAAGCACGGCAATTACATCATCAATGCAGGCGATGCCAAGAGTTCCGACATCGTCCGCCTGATTCACGAAGTTCAACAAGCGGTTTTTAATGCGACAGGCATACTCCTCGAACCCGAAGTCAAGATCGTCAAGAGTCCGGAAGACAAAACCCGTTAAACCTGCCCTTTCGGTCAGTGTTCTCTCAGGCGGAAATTCCTCTGAAAGGAAAATCTCCCTTCGCTCCGGCCGCGCCGTCTACAAGGCCCTGCGAACCGCGGGCTACAAAGTTTCCTTTCTGGATCCCCGGAACTGGAAAAAAATCCTTCCAAGGCTGAAGCGTTCAGACGCGGTTTTTCTTGCCCTCCATGGCCGGGGCGGGGAAGACGGCACCATGCAGAAGAAGCTTGAGCGCCTTGGTGTACCTTATATAGGTTCCGACGCGCGTTCCAGCCTGCGCGCTTTTGATAAACTGACCTCCAAGCAGATTTTTACGCGCAGCGGCATCCCCACACCTGAATACGTTCTGGTTCCCGGCAAAAATTGGGAGCGAAAACTAACAAAGCTGACATTGCCGCTCTTTGTCAAGCCGGTTGAGGAAGGATCAAGCATAGGAGTATTTGAAATTGAAGATTTTCGCCATGCCGCCGAAAAACTAAGGAGGTCCATGAAGCAGTTTGGCCGCCTTCTTGTAGAGGAGAAAGTGGTGGGGCGTGAGTTCACGGTTGGAGTTTTGGGCGAGAAGCCCCTTCCTGTCATTGAGCTTTGTCCCAAACGCTCCTTTTATGATTACCGGGCCAAGTACACAAAAGGCATGACGGAGTATAAAGTGCCTGCCAGGATCCCGAAAAGCCTGGCCGCGAAACTTCAGAGGATCGCAATTGCTGTTCATAAAGTTTTAGGCTTGAGAGATATTTCAAGGATCGATATGATGGTAGACCGCAGCGGAAATCCTTACGTGCTCGAAGCCAATTCGATCCCGGGATTTACCGAGCTGAGCCTGCTGCCGAAAGCGGCGCGCGCTGCCGGAATTCCGTTTGATGTTTTGTGCTCTGAGCTTGTGTGCCGCGCGGTCCGCCGGAAAGAAAGGGAACATGGCAAAAAAGAAGCGTAATCAGAAAAAAGCAGGAAAGGGAAACGGCT
The DNA here is from genome assembly GCA_964541285.1 of uncultured bacterium. Classification (GTDB taxonomy): domain Bacteria; phylum Omnitrophota; class Omnitrophia; order Omnitrophales; family Aquincolibacteriaceae; genus CAYLPP01. Next base: position 7,884 of record CAZIQJ010000087.1, read on the forward strand.
TCCTTGGTTTTATCGGAGGAGCCGCCCTTGCACTTCTTCGGATTCTCCCGGTGGTCATTCTCGGCGCCGGTTTTGGCTGGCTGTGTCTGGGGGTTCGAAACGCTCTTTACGCGGATCCGAATCTCGCGATCCAGAAAATTGAAGTGACTCCCGCCGACTCTCTCCTTCCCGAACAGCGCCAGATGCTTGAAAACCGCTGGGTCGGAAAAAATATCATGACCGTGGACCTGAAGAAAATCTCGGAGAATCTCAAAAAGGATCCGGCCATTCAGACGGCAAGAGTAACCAAGTATCTTCCTTCAAAGCTGGGGATTGAAGTTGAACGCCGCCAGCCCATTGCCTGCATCCAGCTTGCACCGCAGGGAAACTGCGGGCTGATTTCGCAGGACGGAATGATTTTGAGTGTCATTCCTCCCAAGACAGCTCCCGGCCTTGTGATCGAGGCTTTTGAAGCGGGCGCGCGTGATCCTAAAATGGGCGGCAGGCTTGAAGTTCGGGGTTTTCGCGAAGCCGTGGAGTTTGTGACCCTGCTGCGCGAACAGGAATTCGCAAAGTATGAGCCGCTTAGCCGCGTTTCCATTGACCATATCGGCAATGTCGGCATTCATTTCGCGGACGGTCCGCAGATCCGTCTTGGCCGCCGGCCGGTGGACAGCCTGCGGTCTCTTGAAAAAGTCATCCCTCTTCTTAAAAGAGAGGACCGTACCAAAATCGAATATGTAGACCTGCAGTTTGACAATGTTATCGTGAAAAGAAAAAGGTGAGTGAATGAATTCTGAGAAAAAGGTTCAGGAAAACGCGGTCGTTTTTTGTGTCGGAAGCCAGAGTCTTGGCGGATTCCTCGGCAAGGCTGAGGCCGGTACCGCGAGGGTTGAGAAATGTGTTTTGAGAAAAAACCCTGAAGGTTTCCTGAACGGCTTTGTGACCGATCTTGACCGCGCGATTGCCTCGCTGGAATCGGTCATGGAAGAATTGATTCCCGGTTCCGCCAAGCAGGAAGAGGAAATTCCCGCTTTTGTGGTTCTGGAAAACTCCAAGCTCCGCACCTATACCTTTTCAAGCTCCCAGTATTATCAGGGCGCGCAGAGG
>CAZIQJ010000088.1:0-4919 GCA_964541285.1 uncultured bacterium
GGGAGAAAACACCGTCTCCCGCGAATTCCATGGCGCGGTAAATGGCTCCGTCGACTCCGATATCGCCGATGATATGAAGGATCAGGTCTTTGGCCATCAGATAAGGCGGCAGCGGACCTTCAAAAACAAAGCGCATGGTCTCAGGGACCTTGACCCACATCTTGCCGGTTCCGAGAATGAACCCCGCGTCCGTATTGCCGATACCTGTAGCAAATTCACCGAAAGCTCCGGCCGTGCAGGTGTGAGAATCCGTGCCAAACAGAACCTCGCCGGGGCGCGTGTGACCTTCTTCAGGCAGCGCGATATGGCAGACGCCTTTGTAGCGTTCGGAGTTCACATCATAGAAATGAGGAATGCTCTGTTCCTTGACGAAATCGCGAAGAATGTCCACGTTACGGTGGCACTTCTCATCCGCGGTAAAAATATAATGGTCAGGAATAATGACGACTTTGTTTTTGTCCCAGACTTTGGCTTCCTTGCCAAAGTGCTGTTTGAACACGCCAATAGTGCCGGGACCGCACACGTCGTGGGTCATCAGAACGTCAACGTCGATCCAGATATTATCGCCAGGCACAACACTTTTGCGGCCCGCGTGCTTTGCCAGAATTTTTTCAGTCAGAGTCATTCCCATAAAAATCTCTCTTTCAGGATTTCACCAGCCGCAGGCCCTCTTGAGGGCTTGAAGCTGAAGCATATTGTTTTACCGGCATTCTTCCGGCCAGAAACGCCTTGCGCCCGGCCAGAACACCATCTTTCATGGCCTCGGCCATGAGAACAGGGTCTTTGGCTTCCGCGATTGCGGTGTTCATTAGAATACCATCCGCGCCCAGTTCCATGCAAATGGCGGCGTCAGAAGCCGTTCCCACGCCCGCGTCCACAATGACCGGGCAGGAAACCGCTTCCATAACGAATTTCAGGTTCAGTTTGTTCTGGATTCCTCGGCCCGAACCAATAGGAGAGGCCAGAGGCATGACACAGGCCGCGCCCGCGTCTTCCAGTTTTTTGGCCATGACCGGATCGTCCGTGGTGTAAGGCATGACCGTGAAGCCTTCTTTTACAAGCACCTGCGTGGCTTCCAAAAGTCCGACCACATCCGGCATCAGCGTCTTTTTATCGCCGATCACTTCAACTTTAACGAGGTCGCCGATTCCGGCTTCGCGCGCCAGGCGCGCGATACGGATGGCATCCTGCGCAGTGTAAGCTCCTGCCGTGTTGGGCAGGATGATAAATTTTTTGCGGTCCAGATAATCCAGAATATTTTTCTGGCTGCGGTCCGTCAGGTTGACGCGGCCGATCGCGACTGTGACCATCTGTGTCTGTGCGGCTTCAAGCGCCTGCACCATCTGTTCGCCCGACGCGTATTTGCCCGAGCCGAGAATCAGGCGCGAGGATAATTCGTATTTTCCGATTTTCAGGGTTCCAAGGTCCATATCAAACCTGCAGGGCTCTTTTCTTTGTGATTTCGTAAACGTGTTCGTATTTTTTGGCCGAAGCAGTCCAGGAAAAATCACAAGCCATGGCGTTTTCCACCAGCTCCTGCCATTTTTTTTCATTCCGGTAAACCGCAATGGCCCGGTCCACGGTTTCACGCAGGGCTTCTGCAGTGTAATCGCGGAAAGAAAAACCATTGCCCCTGCCGCTCCTGGGGTCAAATTCCTGGATTGTATCCGCAAGCCCGCCGGTCGCGCGCACCACCGGAATAGTGCCAAAACGCAGGCCGATCATCTGGCCCAGGCCGCAGGGCTCATAATAAGAGGGCAGCAGAATCATGTCCGCGCCCGCATACATACGCTTGGCCATTTTAGCGTCAAAAGTAATATGCACCGCGGCCTTGCCTTTAAATTTTTTCGCGATATCGCGAAGCACATGGTGATAACGCTCTTCGCCGGTACCCAGCAGAACAAACTGCGCGCCCGCGGTCAGAATCCCTTCAAGCGCAGGGATTAAAATATCCATTCCCTTCTGTTCCACAAGCCGCGAAACAACAATCAGCACCGGAGCTTTGGGGTCCGGGTTAAGGCCGTGATCTTTCTGAAGAGCCGCCTTGTTGGCCGCCTTCTTTTCAATTTTCTTTGCGCTGAACGCGGCGGCAATGTCTTTATCTGTTTCCGGATTCCATTCGTGCGGGTCAATGCCATTGACAATGCCGTGCAAATGCTCGCGGGCGCGGATCAGCACGCCTTCAAGCCCGCAGCCGAATTCCTTGGACTGGATTTCCTGGGCGTAACGCTCACTGACAGTCGTGATAGCGTCCGCGTCCACCAGCCCGCCCTTGAGAAAGCTGAATTTTCCGTAAAACTCCAGGCGCTCCATGCGGAAATTTTCCCAGCCCAGTCCCGTCATAGGCAGGGAATCCGGCGGAAAGTTCCCCTGATAAGCCAGGTTATGAATAGTGAAAACACTTTTTGTTTTCTGAAAAAACGGATCTGCGGCATACACCGTTTTCAGATAAACCGGAATCAGGCCGGTCTGCCAGTCATTACTGTGGATGACGTCCGGCTTGAAAGAAATTTTCTTGAGCGTTTCAAAAACCGCTCTCTGAAAAAACGCGAAACGGCGGTCATTGTCCGGATAATCGCCGCCGGCATTGCCGTAAAAAAACTCGCGGCCGAAGAATTCCGGCTTGTCGATAAAATAGACCGTAACTCCGTTCTTGAGGGAGGAGGAATAAACCTTCCCCTTTTCCCGTTCTGAGCCCAGAACCACTTCAAGGTCATCGGCCACAAGGTGCAGACCGCGCTTGTGAATATCGATATTTTTATAGCGTGGAAGAAAAGCGATAACTTCATGACCCAGAGCAGAAATCTCCGCCGTGAGCGCGCCCATGACATCAGCCAGGCCGCCGGTTTTGGCAAAAGGTTCCATTTCTGAAGCCGCAAAAACAATTTTCATTTTATTCCTATTCAACTTTTAAAACACAGTTCCAGGTGCCGAACGCATTGGGAACAGATTCCGCGGCGTCGGGATCATTCTGCCACCATTCGCCGTCTATACGGAAGCGGTATTCATATCGCCCGGGCGGCAGGAGGATTTCAGCCCTCCATATACCATCTACGTCCCGCGAAAGCGGGTTGGCCTGAGGTTTCCAGCTGTTAAAACAGCCGGCCAGTTCAACTTTTTCCGAAAGAGGAGCATAAAGCTCAAAAATAACTCGTCTCTCTAACTTATTCCCACGGCGAAAGTTAGGGACTTTAGAAGCCAAGCAGGACCTCCCGGGTGTTAAAACTTTGGGAGAGGCAGTATATAACAGAAAAAATCCCTTGCCAAGTTTGATCTAAGTGAATACAATTCCCCACCTATGCAACATTGTGCCGTATGCGATAAGAAACCTATTGTGGGCCGCTCGATCTCCAGACGCGGTCTTGCCAAGAAGTCGGGCGGTATCGGTAAAAAGATCACCGGTATCAGCCGCCGCCGCTTCTACCCCAACCTCCAGAAGGTGAAAGTCCGCTTTCCCAATGGAACGGTTCGCCGGATCAATGTTTGCGCTTCCTGCCTTCAGGCCGGACGTGTTGTAAAGGCTTCTTCCTACAAGCTCCAGAGGAAAGCCTCCCTCGCCTCCTCGGCAAACTAGGCTTTTCCCCGTTTTTCCCTTTATTTCCTATTGAATCAAACCAGGCGGGCATCTCTGAGTTCCAGCTGAAGTGTCTCTAAACCGTCCCAAACGCGGAATTTGACGGTACAGGCAATGTCCAGGGTCATCCCCTTCTCAATCCACATATAGTCATCGGAGCCCCGGGAAGGCGTGTGCGCTTCCACGGTAAAGCCTCCGTCAGTCAGCCACAGCTTCAGGCTTTCCCCAAAGCGCTCCGGTTTGGTCTTGACCTGCAGGCCCCTGATTCCAAAAACAGGCCGGGCATTTCCCATGCCATGCGGCTCCATCAGCTTCAATTCTCCGCTAAAGCCCGGGCCAAAATCACTCAGCGCCAGTTCCATTTCTACCGGCACCTTGCGGACAAAGCTGGACGCGTCATAAGTTTCAAGCGCGTGCTTGTTGACCTGCCCCCGGAAGGCCGCGATATTTTCCTGTTTGATGGAAAGGCCTGCTGCCTGTTCATGACCGCCGAATTCAATGAAATGCGCTTTGCACGCATCCAGCGCGTTAAAAAGATGAAATCCCTTGATCGAACGTCCGGAACCTTTCCCCTTGCCGTCCTGCACCGCGATGACCACAGCGGGCCGGTGATATTTGTCCACCAGCCGCGCGGCCACGATTCCGATAACGCCCTGGTGCCAGCCTTCGCGGCCGACCACGATAACGCGGTCCCTGTTAAAATTGATGGTCTTCTCAACTTCGTTCAGCGCTTCTTTTAAAGTCTGCTTTTCTTCGCGCTGGCGGGATTTATTTTCTTCTTCAAGCACCACCGCCAGGCTTTCCGCTTCTTTAATGCTGTCGGTCATGAGAAGCCGCAGCGCGATCTCGGGAGAACTCATACGTCCTGCGGCATTGATTCTGGGGCCAAGCATAAAGCCGATATGCCCCACGTTAAATTCCCGTACTTTTATTTTAGCGGCCTCGCCCAGCGCGCGAATGCCCGGGTTGGTGCGGCTGGAAAGAATCTGCCGGCCTTTTTTAACGATGACGCGGTTTTCAAATTCCAGCGGCGCCACGTCGCAAACCGTTGAAAGCGCGGCCAGGTCCAGAAACTCACGGGCCTTGTCTCCCAGCAGCGCCTGGCTGAGCTTGAATACCAGGCCTGCCGCGGAAAGCTCCTTGAATACAGCCGGGCCGTCCGGCGGGCGGGGGTGCTCGTGGCAGGACGATTCGTCCCAGCGCATGCGCTGAGGGCGCCCCGCCGGGGCTTTGCACTGGTCTGGTGCGGGCCGCCGGCGGAGGGCCGGGCCGGGGGGCTTACTTGAACTTGTGGATCGATTCTTCTATTTTTGGTTGAAAGCCTTGTGTGGTGTGGGTTTCGCTG
>CAZIQJ010000088.1:4929-8925 GCA_964541285.1 uncultured bacterium
TGCGATGATGATCAATGACAATGACTTCCAGGCCAAGTGAGCGCGCGAGTTTTATTTTTTCAAACGCGGTAATGCCGCAGTCTACCGTAATTAAAATTGAAATCCCCTGAGCGTGCGCGTTACGGATAGCGCGCTCGCTGACTCCGTATCCATCTTCCGCGCGGTCGGGAAGAAAAATTTCAAAATCCGCGCGCATGGCGGAAAGCGTGCGCCCCATCAAGGCAGCGGCGGTCACGCCATCGACGTCATAATCGCCGTGGATCAGGATTTTTCTCTTGTTTTCAGCGGCCGCGCGCAAAAGCGAGACGGCCGTGTCCATCCCTTTCATGGAAAAAGGGTCGAGCAGGGATTCAAAACCGGCGTAGAGGAAAGACTCCACGGCGCCGGGGGTGTTAAACCCCCGGTTGGCCAGAAGCTTTAAAAAGAGCGGTGAAAACTTTTGAGGACGGTTTGTTTCAACAGCTGCCGGCATTACTTTCTTTGCTTTGCGGGCACGGGCACAGCAGCGGGAACCACATTTTTCCGGCCGCCTTTCCAGTCCACGAGAAGCGCGGAGGCAAGGAAGATCGTAGAATAAATACCTACGGCAAACCCGATGACCAGCGTGAATGCGAAATCATTGATCGCGGCGCCGCCGAAGAAAAACAGGGCGATCGCGCCGAAAATAACGTTCAGGCTGGTGATGATGGTGCGGCCAAGCATCTGATTCAGGCTGAGTTCCACCACTTCAGAGAACGGTTTCTTGCGCATGTTTTTCAGGTTTTCACGTACCCGGTCAAAAATGACAATAGTGTCATTGACTGAATAACCCATGATCGTCAAAAGAGCGGCAACCGTCGGAAGGTTGATTTCACGCCCGCTCAGCGCGTAGACACCAAAGGTAAAAAGGGTGTCGTGAATAAGCGCGATCACGGCGGCAAGGGCGAATTTCCATTCAAAGCGTACGCCCAGATAAATCAGAATGCCGATCGAGGTCCAAAAAACCGCCATCAGCGCCTTGCTCTTCAGGTCAGAACTGACGGCAGGGCCGACTTCATCAACCTGCAGGACTTCGAAGTCCTTGCCCGCAATGACCTCAGCGGCTTTTTCGATCTTCTTGGTATTGGCTTCGCGGCTCTTGATAATAAACTGGTTGCCGCCTTCTCCAAAAATCTGGAGCGCTGCGTCCTGTACGCCTTCTTTTTCAAGCGCGGTGCGGAAAGCGGACGACTCAACAGGTTTCTTGAAAGCCACCTGCACGGACGTGCCGCCCGTGAACTCAACGCCGAAATTTTCACCGCCCCGCGCGGTGAAAGCATAGAGTCCGATCGCCAGCGTTAAAACCGAAAATCCATAGGCCCAGAAACGTCCTTTCAGAAAAGGAATATTCGTCGTTTCCAGCCACTGCAGCATGTTCAGGTTCAGGTTAGGATTACGGCTGAGCAGAAAATCAAAAACTACGCGTGTGACAGTCAGGGATGAAAACATGGAGGCAATCTGACCGATACCCAGCGTGACCGCGAACCCCTTGATCGGGCCTGTACCCGTAAAAAACAGGATCATCGAAGTGATGAAGATGGTCACGTTGGAATCGAGAATGGCTGAAAAGGCGCGATGATAACCCGCGGAAACTGCGGCGCGTGGCGGTTTACCGCTTTTTCTTTCTTCGCGGATTCGCTCAGAGATCAGGATGTTGGCGTCAACGGCCATGCCGATTGAAAGAATAAAACCCGCGATGCCCGGCAGGGTCAGCGAGGAACCCAGAAAAGCCAGGGACCCAATGACCATGACAATGTACACCACAAGACCCGCCACCGCGATAAAACCCGGAAGCAGGTAGTAAAGCGGCATAAAAATGAACGTCAAAAGGGTCCCGGCAAAACCGGCTTTCACGCCCTTTTCAATAGAGTCACGGCCGAGGGTCGGGCCCACGGTGCGCTCTTCCACGATCTTGACGGGCGCGGGCAATGCGCCGGCACGCAGGATCAGCGAAAGATCACCGGCTTCCTCGGCTGAAAAGTTACCGGAAATCTGCGCCTGACCGTTGGGAATCCGGTCGCGGATGACGGGCGCGGAATGAACCCTGCCGTCCAGCACAATAGCCAGCTGTTTGCCCACGTTCTGAAAAGTCACGCGGTCAAAAGTCCTGGCGCCTTCCTTGTCAAACTGGAGCTGGACAATGGACTGGCCATACTGGTCGAAACCGACTGACGCATTGGTCAGATGATCGCCGGTCAAAAGCGCTTCCTTTGCAATCAGAAGAGAACCCGGGCCGGCAGCGTCTTCCTTGCGGCTTTCAAGGAGCTCGTAGCCTTCGGGCACTTTGCCTTCCTGCGCTTTCTGGACAAAATCAGGATTGTCGGAAACAAGGCGGAATTCCAGGTGAGCGGTCTTGCCCACGATTTCCTTGGCGCGGTTGCGGTCCGTGACGCCGGGAAGCTGGACCACGACGTGGGTCTTTCCCTGTTTCGTAATGACCGGTTCCTTGACGCCGAACTCATCGATACGGTTGCGGACAATCTCCACCACGCGGTCCGTGGCGTCTTCCCGGCCTTCCGGCGGGAGTTTGTCCACTTCGACTTCCAGCAGGAGCTGCATGCCGCCCTGGAGATCAAGACCAAGGCTGATTTTTTCCTGCGGCGGATAGGCCTTCCAGATCGAAAGGGCCAGAATCACGATGATCGCCAGAACATTCCATTTATAATATTTGTCCATAATTCCTCTTAGGAGCGCAGTCCCGAAACGGCGCTTTTCAGGACCTCCATTTTAGTGTTGTCGTTATCGCCGACTTTGATCACAACATAATCGTTCTGAATGCTGGTAACAGTCCCGATAATTCCGCCGACAGTCACGATCTTGTCGCCCTTTTTGAGCTCAGAGATCGTTTTCTGAAGTTCCTGCTGCTTTTTCTGCTGGGGCCGGATCATGAAAAAGTAGAAAACCACCATGACCAGGGACATCATGACAAAGAAATGGATCGGGTTGGACATCTCCCCGCCCTGGGCCGCGGGGGCCTGGGATGCTGCGTAAGCTGTTTTTTCGAACATACAGTAAAGCTCCTTTGGTGTACCGACTTTTAATTATCGGCTGTTTGGGTCAAATTGATTCAGGAAATTTTTTTTGAATTCCAGGAACTTCCCCTCCCGGATCTTCTCCCTCAGGGACTTCACAAACCCCACGAAAAAGAAGACATTGTGGATCGACAGCAGCTGGGGCCCCAGCATTTCCTCGGCATTGAGTAAATGCCTGAGGTACCCCCGCGAAAAATTCGAACAGGTGTAACATCCGCAGCTTTCATCAATAGGCCTCTCGTCTTTCTGGTACTTGGCGTTTCTTATGACCAGAAGTCCCGAAGCGGTGAAAGCCGCTCCGTTGCGGCCGTAGCGCGTGGGGTTGACGCAGTCAAACATGTCCCCGCCGTTTTCCACGGCCTCAAGAAAATCCAGCGGCGTTCCAATGCCCATCAGGTAACGCGGCTTGTTTTCCGGAAGAAGCGGCAGCGTGTTCTGATAAACTGCCAGCGTTTCTTCCCTTGCCTCACCCACGGCCAGGCCTCCAAGGGCATAGCCGTCAAAACCAATCTCCACCGTCCGCTGAAGCGACTCCCTGCGAAGGTCCTCAAAAGTTCCGCCCTGAACAATGCCGAAAAGCGCCTGGGATTTAAGACGGTGGTGCTTTTTGGCGCGGACCGACCAGCGAATGGTGCGGTCCAGCGAGTCCTGGATTTTTTTCCTGTCGCGGGTGGGCGGCGGGCATTCGTCAAAGATCATGGCAATGTCGCTGCCGATGGTCTCCTGAATATCCATGACAATTTCAGGGTTCAGGAGAATCTCCTCCCCGTCAAAATGGGAGCGGAAACGGACACCGTCTTCATTGATTTCACGCAGACGGCTGAGCGAAAAAACCTGGAACCCGCCGCTGTCAGTCAAAATCGGGCCGTTCCAGCCCATGAATTTATGAAGACCGCCGAACGTTTTGATTATATCCATACCCGGACGTATGTAAAGGTGATAGGTA
>CAZIQJ010000089.1:0-8897 GCA_964541285.1 uncultured bacterium
CGGCGGTAGTCCGCCAGCACCTGGGCCAGGAATGCGTTGAAACGCGCGGCCGCGCATTACGGCCTGAACACAGATGGCTACCGTGTCAGCTACGATGTGCTTAAAAGCACTTATGATGATGCCTGCGCCGGCCAGCCTGTGCCCTGCGCGTTCCGTCTTGTGGCGCACATCAACGGCAATCATTTCATTATCATCACCAAGGTCACGGCCACGGAAGTTACCTACATTGACCCCGGAGCCGGACCTGAAAACGCCACAGACCAGCGCGTTGTCAGCAAAGACGCTTTCCTCGCGACCTGGGTTTCCAGCCTGAATCTGGATGGAAGCAACTCAAACGCGTCGGGGAATGCGGCGGGTTCTTCGCAAACCGGATTTGGATATATTTTTACTGCGCGCGCGCCGCCTGCTTCCGCGCCTGCTGCCCAGGTTAAAAAACTGGATGTGCAGGAACAGATGTCGGTCCGGGGCGCTTTCTTTCCCTTCATTGTCTTTATCGCGGTCGCGATTGCCAACGCCGTGGTCGCTGCGGTTTCCGCCGCGATTGCCGCCATCAGCGCCATTATCTCCGGCCTTATCGCGGGGATCGGGTCTTTCATCAGCGGTATCGGGTCCTTCTTTGGAAGTCTGTTCACCGGAAATATTTTTGGCGCGCTCCAGGGGCTTTTCGGCGGCATCCTGCAGGGGATCGGCCAGATCGCGGGCGGCCTTCTTAACGGCATCCTTAATTTCGGGACCACCTTCCTTCAGACTTTCGGCGCTCTTCAGGCCGGAGCCGTCACACCTCTTCAGGCCTTGACCGGAGCTACCGGGCTTTTTGGAACCGGCGTTGTGGGAAGCGCTGTGGTCAACAGCACAATCCTTGTAGGCGCGTTCGGGCTCGGGCTCCAGGCCATTGGCACGCTCCTGGACTTTGCCGGAGTTTCGCCCAAGATTTCCCAGTCTATTGTGGCGGGTGGAAAAATTATCGCGGGTGTCGCGCTTCTTGCGACCGCCAATCCTATTGGAGTCGCGGGCGCCATCGGCCTTGTGGCCAGCGGCACTTCTGAAATGCTGGCGCTGCATACCAGCCTTTCTCCCACCGTCACCCATGTTATTGGCATCGGCGCTTCCGCGCTTGCGGCTTTTGCCGGCGGAGTTTTTAACCCGAATCTCAGCGGGCTTGCGACCTTAAAACTCGCCGCGCCGCATCTTGTCATGGACCTTGCTTCCTCAGGCGTTGTGGCAGCGGGCAATGCCCTTGGCCTTGATCCGCGGATTTCAGGTTTGATCGCTTTGCCTGTTAGTGTTGCTCTTGGAAATCTGACCACGGGGCTGCTTAATCCCAATGGCGGCGGAGGCCCAGGTTTACTTGGAGTCATCAAGGCTGCATTAGGCGGAGCTGTTGTTGCCGGGGCGGACCTTGCTTTGAGCGCAATCAATGCACCTGACGTCGTGAAAGGCCTGGGAGGTTTACTGGTTTCCAGCATTGTTGAAGGCTTGATTCCGCATCAGGCGATTGAGGTGGACTCGGAAGGCAGACTGATTTTAACCACGCAGAAAAAAGGAATTCTGAATAGTGTTTTGGATGCATTCGGCAACGCCGCAGTAACGACATTGGGTGCAGTTGTTTTTAACCCGGTCACGTTTGTCGAGTCGGTTCAGACCAATGGCCTGAAAAAGACTCTCGATCTTTTCCTTGGGTATGGGTTGAAGCGGCAGACCCTCGAATCTTTTTACTCGAGCACAGTCAGCATCGGCGACCTGGTAATCGATAAGCTCAATAATAATTTCCAGCTGATCCAGTACAGGCCCGGGGTCATGGCCAAGGTCGTTACACTGGAAAACAACGGAAAGAAAATGATTTTAACTTTTAGTGCCACAGACGGAAGATTGTTGGAACTGCGTGAGAACGGCAGGGTGCTGGAGGGCGAGGACATCCGCATCGGCGTTCAGGGTATCCCGACTGTCCTGGAAGGAACCGAAACCGTCCTCGAAGCAGATGGGGCTGTGCGTTTTACCCAGTATGAAGATGGAAAAGTTTCAATGATCCAGTACCGGGGCGATGGGGCCAACCTGGATTATTTTTCAACGGAGGATTCTCCTCTGCGGGTTTCGGCGGATGGGCTCGTCCTTGATGGCGCCATTGAAAACCTGGATTCAGGTTCCCGTTTTTATCTCAAGGACGGCAAAGTCACAAAATCGGAACAACTGTTGAAAGCCTATGGCGCAGGTGACACCACAACGGAGAATACGCAAATCTACATTGTTACCCGCTACAACATAAATGGCACTGTCCTTGATTCCAAACTTGCCATCAGGGATTCAAACGGCGAATTGGTCAATTTGGACAAGCTCAGGACCCAATCTGTGCAAAATGGGGCCAATCAAGCCATCATTGCTTACCTTGATGAGAATGGTGTGCCGCTTCTGGCAACAGACGGCAAAGGCATTGTGGTAGGTGCTAATGCGGTTGATTTGCTCAAAAATGCGGAAGTGCGGTTCCGTCAAACTCCGTTTGGGATCCTTGTTCCGGAGGAAGGGGAGCTAAACAGCGGTAATTTCGATTCAAATTTAGATAGTCAGTTTGCAAACAAGCCCGGAGTGTTTGAATCCACGAAACAACAGATTGATAACTTTACTGGTTTGTCTGGTTCACGGCCTTTGCGCCAAGTGGTTTTTGAAAGCTCGGTCACCTCTCCGAAAGCTACGAACTCAAGTGTTTCGCTGTCCTCCAAGCAGCAGCACGTTTTGCTTTATAACGGGGCCGGGGCAGCTCACGAGTATGTTCAGGCTGAATTTAATGGCGGAGCGTCTTTGGTTACGGTCGGTAAGGCACCCCTGGCAGGGTTGAATAATCCTAATCTCTATGGTGTTAGCAACACCAAGCTTTCCTTATCCGGGCAGGGAACCACTTTGCGGGCCGGTATTGGCGGGCAGTATACAGAGATCTTTCAGTCTCAGGACCCTTCATTAAATAACAAGCAGGCCAAAATCAGTTTTGGGCTTTTCACGGAAATCAGCGAAGGAAAAGCTTCCATGGTGCTGCAATCGCAGGTCAGTATCGATGGGCAGCTTTATAATATCGAAACAAAAATGTCACCCAAAAAAGGCATTACGGGGAGCAATAGCGTCAAGACGCTGGATTCCTTTAAAAATGACCTTTTGGATGACACCATCAATACCATGAATGCTATCCATGCAGGCCAGACCCTTTCGGCGGATGCTGTTATTTCTTCCTCCGTTGTCATGGACTTAATGAGGTCTTCTATGGAAGGATTACCTAGTGGTATATTAAACAGTGTGAATGCTTCTCTTGAGCAGTTTTTAGCCGACATTGCATCCTCAGCCAATGTGGATGACGTGTCGCTTGATAAAAGGGCGGGCCTGTGAAAAAGAACTGGTTTTTGATCGCTGTTGTTTTGATTTTGGGATGCAGCAAGGCTGGGGCTGTTGAACCCCAGCCTGGCGCCAAAATTTCTGGGAAAATAGCATTTGTTTCGGACCGTTTTGATCGCGAGATGGGAGTTTGTATATTGAAGGAAGGTGTTATTAAGAAAGTTTCTGAGATGGCAGGCGTTTCTAAATGGTCACCTGATGGTAAGTTGCTGGCCATCGCGCAACACCAGAAGGAATTTACTGGTATCACAATATTAGACGGGAACGGGAATACTGAGCAATACCCGTTGGAATGGGGGCCTTTTTTGATTGCCTGGCTTCCGGATTCTCAGAGTTTAATTTTTGCATCAAACCGAAAGGCCATGCAAAAGGCCACCTCCGGAAATTTATTTTATTTTAATTTGCGTAATAGAAATATCCGCCAATTGACCGATTATGAGGATGGTAAGGAAATCTACGATTTGGCTATTGCCCCTGATGGCAAGAGAGTAATTTTTCAGAGAAGATTTAGCGGCCCAACAGATGAGGCTGCTCTTTCTTCGGAATATTTAATCGGAGATTTTGATGGTCAAAGCCTTGTGAATGCTAAGCCATTACCGGTATTCCCTGTGGATGCAAGCTGGTCTCCGGATGGTAAGAGAATTGTTTACGCATCCGGTTACTATAAAGGGGAACGAGTTTTGAAGGGGTATTTGTTGATGTATGACTTCGAGACCGGTCAGGAAACGCTTGTGTATGAAAACAAGGAGCATTTTATCCAGCCGGTGTTTTCACCGGACGGTAAGCAGATCCTGGTTTCAGGCTGGAGCGGCCTTTATACCATGAACCTTGACGGAACCAATATCCAGCAAGTGGTCTCTCCCAAAAATCTCGACACTTTTGATTCTCACGACACTCGCCCTGACTGGGCAGCGTAGGCAGCCTTTTCTCCCAAGTGTCTTTGTGATAAAAAACGCCAGTCACGATAAAAACATTCTGAGCATTTCTTCTTCGGCAGGAGAAAAGACCGTCAGATTCAGCAAGGACATCATGGAAATTCTGAGATTCGAGGATTTCCTGATTGCCCGTACGGCCCATGATCCTGTTGAGGGAGCCAGAAATATTCACCGCATTTCTGAGAGCGGCGAGAAAGTTTGGACTGTCGAAATGCCCGAAGGGGTAAAAGGGCAGGCCAATGCTTTTACCGGCATGGAATTGCGCGGCGATGAATTCAGAGCGTCGACCTGGCAGGGCACGACCCATCAGATCGACCTCAGAACCGGAAAAATAATCAGCGGTTTATTTACCAGGTGATTCTGCAAATAACAATAAGGTACCCCTTCTGAAAGTGCAGGGTTCGGCAAATGCGGAAGATTGCAGGGCTGCCTTTATCCGGAAGAAACCACTAGGTAAAGCGGGATTTTTTATTATCATACCCTCATGCCGAATAAACTTTCCCGGGCTGCGAAGAGCGTAACCTTTGCGGCTTGTCTGTTTGTGCTGGGCTGTATTTCAGCGCAAGCAGCTGAAGAAAAAACCGTGGAACCCCAGGCCACGGGCAGCATCAAAAGTTTTTCCCGCCTTGCCGGAGACCCCGGAGAAATCACGGAGAAAAATGCGCCGCTTTTCAAGACCAGCGACGGCTCCTCTCTGGAGGGGCTGACTTCCTATAAAGGCCAGCAAAGCGCGAGCGGGTATCAAAATATCAGGTACAGCCGTACGGTGCTGTCGGATGACGCCCGGAAACTTAACAAGAACGCCGCGGATTTTTTCGCGGATGAGCAGGCCCGGCGCAATGATCTTAATATGAAAATCACGGCCGGGCGCGTCAGCCAGGCAGGGATTGCCAAGGCCCGGCAGGATGAAATCCAGCGGCGGCAGGACTTCACGCGCAAGCAGCAGGCCAGGCTGGATGAAATCAATTGCCGTGGGATCAAGACTCCGGTCTGCGACCAGGTCCGGGACAGGAACAAAAAGTTTTTCGGTCTTTTTTAGTTCCGGCTTTCCGTTTATTTAGATAATGCAAGGGGAGGGCCGGTTGGCTATAATCCCGCCATCGAGGAAAAAACATGCCTGCTCAAAATAAGCACCTGAAACCCCTTTTGATTGGCCTGGCCATTACCCTTGCGCTTGTGGGCGCGGCGGCCTGGTCGGTCACAAAATTCCTGGGCAGGCTTTCTGATTACGGCATCTGGGTTGAAGACCTGGCTACCCGCAAAGCCGAAAAGCTGACAACTGAAGGGGTCAACGTCAATCCTTCCCTTTCCCCGGACGGCACCAGAATCATTTTCGATCATTTCGGAAGCAGCTTTTTCAAGCAAGGCCCGCGCGCTATCCGGCTTTTCAACCTGACAGACCGTTCCACCAGGACCCTTATTAATGATGGCCAGCTGAATGTCTCTCCCTCATGGTGCGGGAATGACCGGATTGTCTATGCGGCCAAAAAAGGGGAATCCTTTGACCTCTGGGCCTACAGCCTTTCCAACGGTGAGCTCAAGCGTCTGACGGAGGATGCTCAGGATGAATCTGAGCCTCGCTGCTCTCCGGACGGACAGGTTCTGGCCTTCCGCCAAAAGGACGCCAAGGGCAATGACCAGCTTTTCATGATGCCTGCCGAGGGCGGGGAAAAGCGCCAGATGACCGACGAAAAGGACTTTCTGCACGAGATCAAGTCACCCTTCTGGGCCGGGCCTGACGAGCTGCTTTTCTTCAGTTTTATGACCCTGAAAGGGATCAACCGGGAGGGGCATAACACCCTCCGGCTGGACCTGAGCGGCCTGAATAACTTCAGCTTTCCCCGGGCTTACCCGGCAGAGCCGGGCTGGATCTTCTTTAAAGGCAGGCCCGCGGACAGCACCTCCTTTAAGCTCAATTTCTACCTGATCTCCCGGAAAAGCGGGGAAATCAAGGTCCTGGACAGCGGCCGGGACCTCCTGGAGATGGGGTATAACCTGTCGGAAGACGGCAAAACCCTGGTTTACTGCCGGCCCTGACCGGCCGGGGGCCGGAAGCCCGCAAAATAAGGCGTTTTTACAGGAGTTTTGCTGGATTTGTAATTTTTTTTGGATAAAATAAACGCCGGATATTGCATATTTAAAAAGCATCAAGTACTCTTTTTTGTAGATTCCTGTAACCACGATAAGAGGTCGTTTCGCATGATCCCAAAAGGGATGAAGTTCAAAGCTGGGTCCGCAACGGTCCTGGCCATCCTTTTATTTGTCGTGGCAATGACCCCGTCTATCGCGTTTGCCAGCGGAAAAGCCGAGAAGCGCCAGGCGAAATCCTGCTCTGAACAATTCGGCCCTCTTCGTGAAAGCAAGGCATTCAAGCAGTTCAAGACGCGCCCGGTAACCGACCTTTCCAAGATCTTCTATCTGATTGACCGTTTCAGCGGCACTCCGATTGAGATCGTTTTCAACGGCCACTATTACAAAACCGCTTTTGTGGCCCAGCTCGCCAAATTTTTCCTTGCCCAGAACTATAAGAAGGAAACCCCAAGGCAGTGGATCATGAAATGGTGCAATGTTTCCCCGCAGGGCACCCTGATCTGGGTCAAGTTTCCGGACAACAGCTTCAAGCTTTCCCGCGATGTCCTGCTCTCCGAAATGGAAGAGCTTGAAAAGGCCCTTATGGCAGATGCCGCCATTCCTCCGGCCCAGGCCGTGGCCGTACAGCAGCCGGAAAACAAGCCCGAGACTGTTCATCTGGGCGACAAGGCGGCTTCCATTTCAGCGCCTTTGACCGGCCCGGACGCTAAAAAAAAACTTGAGCCCGCGCCGCTCGCTTCCT
The DNA here is from genome assembly GCA_964541285.1 of uncultured bacterium. Lineage (GTDB taxonomy): Bacteria > Omnitrophota > Omnitrophia > Omnitrophales > Aquincolibacteriaceae > CAYLPP01. The sequence continues at coordinate 7,144 of CAZIQJ010000089.1, forward strand.
GATACCCCTCCCGCCTCTTTGTTGGACAAAACCTGCAGCTTCCGCTATACTGACTCGTCTTTTTCACGCCTTTAAACGATTACAATCAGAGAGGTTAGAAGCGGTTCATCCGTAAGGCTGGGCCGTTTTTCAGGTCACTTTTCATGGCGAGCCGTGTTTTAAGCGGGACGCGTCCCACGGGCAAACTGCACCTTGGAAATTATTTCGGTGCGGTTGAAAATTTTGCGAAACTTCAGGGGCAGGAAGCTTTTTTCATGATCGCGGACCTGCACGCTCTGACAACAGAGTACGAAGCGTCCGCGAAAATCGCGGATCAGGTCCAGGAAGTGGTGCTGGATTATCTGGCCAGCGGCCTGGATCCGGCGAAGTGCACGATTTTTATTCAGAGCGAAGTGCCGGAGCACGCGGAACTCGCGCTGCTTCTGGGGATGCTGACACCGCTTGGCTGGCTGGAGCGCAATCCTACATATAAGGACCAGCTGCGCGAGATCGAAGGCCGTGATCTGCATACGTTTGGATTTTTGGGCTACCCGGTTTTACAGGCGGCCGACATCCTGCTTTACAAGGCGGAAAAAGTTCCGGTGGGTGAAGACCAGCTCCCTCATCTGGAACTGGCGCGCGAAATCCTGCGCCGCTTCAAGCATTTGTACAAGAAAGATATTTTTCCGGAGCCGGAAGCCATCATGACCCGCACGCCGAAAGTCCTCGGGCTTGACGGGCGGAAGATGAGCAAGAGCTACGATAATTGCATTTATCTGTCCGACCCGGCGGATGTGGTAGAGAAAAAAGTCAGGACCATGGTGACAGACCCGGCCCGAAAGCGCCGGGAAGACAAGGGCAATCCGGATGTCTGCCCGGTCTTCTATCACCACAAGCTTTACAATCAGGACAAGCTGGCGGTTGTGGACAGTGAATGCCGTTCCGCCGCCAGAGGCTGCGTGGACTGCAAGGTGGAAATGGGAAGGAAGCTCAACGAGTTTCTCGACCCCATCCGCAAAAAACGCGAAGAGTGGCAGAAGAACTCCGGGGCGATCCGCGAGATGCTTGACCGCGGCCGCGCGCGTGCGCGCGAAGTTGCGGGCGCGACCCTGAATGAAACCATGAAAGCGATGGGCATTAAAAAATGAACGAAGAAGAACTGAATTCCGGAGAGCGGGAAGAAAAAGCGGAAGGGGAAACCCCTTTTGAGGTTCCCGCTGAACAGCCGGAAATGACTCCTGAATCCCCGGAGCCTGCTGAAAACGCGGCCGAGGCCCGGTCCGAAGAAGTTTGCGACAAGGATGAGACGGTCTCCGCCGAAGCCCAGGCTGAAGAGCAGACCGCTCTGGCTGAATCTGTGATCAGCGCGTCGGAAAACCCGGAGTCCGGACGCAATCCTTTGCACGTGAAGCTGAATGTTTATGACGGTCCGCTCGACCTTCTGCTCGACCTGATCAAGAAGAATGAAATGGATATCTACGACATCAAGGTCGCGGAAATTACCAGCCAGTACCTGGAATATTTGAAGCAGATCAAACAGCTCGATCTTGAAGTCGCGGGTGAGTTCATTGTCATGGCCGCGACCCTGATTTATATTAAGTCCAAAATGCTGCTGCCGCAGGACGGCACCGCGGAAGATGATGACGGCACCGACCCTCGCGCGGAGCTGGTGCGCAAGCTTCTGGAGTACCAGGCTTTCAAGCACGCGGCCAGGGAACTCGGCCTTCTGGAAGACGAGCGCGGCAAGGTTTTCACGCGCCAGCTTTCCGAATATT
>CAZIQJ010000090.1:0-2921 GCA_964541285.1 uncultured bacterium
TGTACTCATTATAGCGGTTTGAAGGGAAGTCTTAAAGTACTTCCTTGAAAGCACCCTTGAAAACAATGGGTTCTATAGCGAAAAAACCGTTCAGCTTTTTAAAAGCGCGGACAAAAGCTCTTTATTGGTGGGGTATTTTTCCATGAGTTTGACTAAAGCGTCCGCGGCCTGGACCTTGTCCCGGACTCCGGCAAGCACATTCCGGAGTTTTCGTATCCCCTTGTATTCCTCAGGGTCAAAAAGAAGCTCTTCCTTGCGCGTGCCGGTCATGCCCACGTCCACGGCCGGAAAAATCCTGCGGCCTGAAATTTCACGCGAGAGAACAATTTCCATATTCCCCGTTCCCTTGAATTCCTGGAATATGACTTCATCCATACGCGAGCCTGTGTCCACCAGAATGGTGGCGAGAATACCCAGCGAACCGCCGTTTTCAATTTTGCGGGCCGAGCCAAAAATCCGGCGCGGCACTTCAAGCCCGCGCGCGTCAACGCCGCCCGAAAGCGTGCGGCCCTGGCCGCGGGTTTCGCTGTTGTGCACGCGAGCCAGACGCGTCAGTGAATCCAGCAGAATCAAAACATCCTGGCCCGCATCCGCTTCAGCGTAAGCTTTTTTCATCAGCTCATCCGCCACGCGCACGTGATTTTCGTATGGGAGGTCGATCGAGGACCAGTGCACTTCAGCCTTGGAATTACGTTTAAAATCCGTGACCTCTTCCGGCCTTTCATCAATCAGAAGGCAGTAAACCTTCATGGAAGGCTCGGCGGTCGAAATGGCCTTGCACAGATGGCGTAGCAGCGTGGTCTTGCCGCAGGTAGGCGGAGCCACGATCAGCCCTCGCTGGCCCTTGCCAATGGGGCATAAAAGGTCCATGGCCCGCATCGTGAGCTCAGGAAGGCCCTGTTCCAGGCGTATCCGGGGCGAAGGGTCAATGGACACCTTGCTCAGAAAGCTCCTCTCAGCCTCTGTAGGCTGGCGGGAAGGCCCGCGGTCATCAGGCCTGCGTCCATGGCCGTGCTGGGGCCTGTGGCCCCTGTTCTGGTTATGATTGAATCCGCCTCGCGGATTAAAACCGCGGTCATTGCGGAAATTGCCTGGATTCATGAGGTCCTTTTTATGAAGATATTTTATAGCCGTAGTACCAGCGGGCTTCCGTGCCGCCGATGTTGCGCACAGAGTGATTCACGCGGGCCGGGATGAGCAATTCTTCCCCTGCTTTAGGATGCCTGATTTTTCCGCCGATTTCAAATTCGACTTTGCCCGAGGCCACGCAAACGATTTCATCCGTGTCATGGATGAAATTTTCCCAGACCTGGCCGGGAGGGTCGATCCACAGGCCGCAGGAAAAACCCAGGGCCTTCCACTTTAAAGCCAGTTGTTCCGGGTCCGTCATGTTAAGAGAAAGGCAATGCCCATGACAACAAAAATCACGGACGCTATTTTCTCGAGTCTGGACCTGGAAATTTTTCCGGCGATAAAACGGCCCGCGAACACGGCGATAGCGGCAAGCGCTCCCAGAGCCAGCATGGCGCCGAGAAAGACCTGCAGAGGCGGAAAGCGGGATGCGAAAAGCCCGGCCGCGATCTGGGTCTTGTCTCCCCACTCCGCGGCAAAAACCACCCAGAAACCAGCCCAGAAAGGATGTATCATCTTTGATTCTTCGACTTCTTTTTCTTCAGACTCCGGGTTGATAAACATCAGAACGCCGCCCACGATGAAAAGAATACCGGACACGATCTTGACCGCGCGCACCGGTAAAATATTCGGAGCCGCGGCGCCAAGCAAAATAGCGGCGCCGTCCACCACCGCGAAAGCCAGCAGTACTCCAAAAAAAAGCGCGGCGTGCTTGCGGGTGCGCGAAGCCATCATCAATGTGGCCAGCATGGTTTTATCGCCGAATTCCGCCAGAAAAATCGCGGCAAAGGGAATAAGAAAGGCTTTCATGAGGGGTCTCTGTTGACAACAGCAGGTGAAAACGCCGGAAGGCAGACCGCAATATATTCCGCTCCGCCTTTCCAGGGAGAGCTGTAACGGACCCATTCCCCGGCCCAGGCAATCAGGGCCTGGCCCGCCTTGACCTTCAGCGCCTTTTTCTCTGTTTCCACTTTCAAAGCGCCCTTCAGCACCACAGTATATTCATCAAACTCCGGCCTCTGGCCGGGCTCTTTCCAGCCCGCGGGGCTTTTCATATGCGCGATACTGGTTTCAGAAGTACGGGTGTTGACCCGCCCCGCGAACTCACGAATAATTTTCTTTTTATTCCCCGCAGCGGCAATAATTTTGGGTTTGAGAATCAGCAAAGGCATTAAAGCACCATGCGCACGCCCCGCACATTGCGAAGCGCGGCGTCGATCTTGTTCATCATTTCCATGGAATCCACCAGAATCTCGATATTGTACGTCATGTATTTTCCGCCGTCGGACTTGTTGCCCTTGCCCACAGGCGCGTTAACATTTAATTCAAGCAGCACGGTTTCAAGCACAAAGTCCAGCCCCTGAATGTCTTCGGCAATGACTTTGTAATGGCACTTCAGCGGAAACTTCAGGCTTTCATTTTCAAAGACCATTGACGACTTCCCACTCTTTCGCGGTCACGGGCTGTACGGAAAGCCGCTGGCCGCGCTGAAGCACCAGCATTTTTTCAAGCCCCTTTGTTTTTTTAAGTTCGTCCAGGGAAATGAGCTTTGGAAATTTTTTGATGAATTTCAGCTCCACGCAGAACCAGACCGGCTTGTCCTTTTTAGCCGCCGGGTCGTAATGGACGTCTCTGGAATCAAACTGGCTGGGATCCGGATAACCCGGGCCGGTGATTTCGGCAATACCCGCGATGCCTGGCGGCTCGGCGTTGGAATGATAGAAGAAAACCCTGTCTCCCGGCTTCATGGCATCGCGCATGAAATTGCGGGCCTGGTAATTGCGGACACC
>CAZIQJ010000090.1:2931-8808 GCA_964541285.1 uncultured bacterium
GGAATGCAGCTTTTGAAACTTCGGCCAGACCCACCACCTCCCTGGGGGCACCGCTCACGTAGAAGAGTACGGAGTCACCCTTCCGCATGGCGGTCAGATTATTGCGGGCCTGGTAATTGCGGACACCGTCCCAATAGGTTTTCTTGTCCCGCGCCAGATGGTCGATGGAATAAACCTCGGGCTCTGATTTCATCAGCCAGTACGCCATGATTATTCTTCCTGACTGGCCCTGAAAATACGGTCCGGCTTGACCAGCGAACCTTCATTGGCTTCCAGCTTCACAATGACAAAATCCTTGGGCAGATGGCGTTCGCCCTCGCGCGTGGAATGCCTTCCTGTCAGGCGCTGGATAATGCGGTCTGCTTCATAAGTAATCAGGCGCTTTTCCCAGCTCTCGGCGGCCTTGTCAAACTCAGGGCCGGAAGCCAGGATCTTGCACGGCCCGGTCATGCGGTAACCGGTAAAATTCGCGTCATCCATGTAGGAAACCGATATCTGCGGATTGCTCATGATGTTGGCGTAGCTCTGCGTGAATTTGTAGTCCAGAAAATAAACGACATTGGGTCTTACAATGTCCACCAGCATCTTGGAGGCGGAGTTAGGTTTGAGGTTCCTTCCGCAGCTGGCCAGACTGATGGTCTTGAGTTCGTTTTTCTTTTCCAGAAACGCTTCAAAAATGCCTTTGAAGTCCATGCTTTCTTTCCTGTTTTTAGCGGGCGGCCGCGAAGGAATAAACCAGCACTGATTTTTCGGAAGCCACCAGCATCTGTGCCGCGCCGTCTTTATCAAAAAGACAGACGCCGGTTGTTTTCTTTTTAAAATCGCGGCGCACTGAGAAACTTGAAATGCTCTGACCGCTCAACGGGTCCAGCTGGTAAATGATACCCTGTTTTCCATCAAGAATAAAAAGACTGCCGTTAAAAAGGCTGGCGTCGGAAATAATGCTGTCCGCGGGAAGCATGCCTTCCGCGTCCCAGACTTCCTCAGGCTTCCATTCCAGGTCCGACCATGCCGCGTGAAAAAACTTTTTGGGCATTTGTTCCTTCCCGAAATAAAACACCGGGTTTCCGTTGTTCGCTTCGACCGCCATGGCCGTGATGCCGAACTTCTTGTGAATGAATTTCAGGCGCGTGACAGGGAAAACCTGGCAGTCATCCTTGCGGACGGTTTCAGCGTTTTGCGGAACCTCGCAAAGGCACATGGCTGCGCGGGACTTTTCGGTAAAAGCAATACTGGCCGAACCCCGCGCCTCGCCCTCCCCCGCGTAAGCGATGGCGCTGAGTTTCTCAAAACCCTCAAGTTTGACGGTGCGGATCTTTTCCGGCGTTTCTGAAATCCTGTATTCGGAAAATGAAGACGGAGTCAAAAAAAGGAAGTGGCCTTTTTCAGGCAGCGCGGCCACGCCCTTGATGTCTCCGATGTCTTTCAGGCTGGCCTTGAAAAGAAGCCGGGGTTCCCGGTTAAAAAGCGGGCGTACACCGCCGGCAAAAACTGAAAACTGGTGGAGAAGAAAAGCCGCGAGAAAAAAAGAAAAAAGTTTACGCACTTTTAGGGGAAGATTTTTGCGGGCTCTGGTACAGGACCCTTCCGACAAAAAAAGGACCCATGGACTGCATGTACCGGCCGGTCTGCTGGGTCTTTCTCATATCCTGCACAAGCCGGGAAATCGGGAAAAGCTCCGGGGCAACAACACCGAGCACAAACTCATTGTCGTTTTTATCAAGCCCGTGGCAGGCAAGGCGGATATCATGCGCGTAGCCGGCCTGGCCGTAAGCCATGCCGATCCTCGCGTGCTCATAAAGAATCTTGGTCTGTTCGTCTTTCGTAAGAAGCTCGAATTCCGGCTTGCGGCGAAGAGGGTACCAGACCGCCCACTTCAGTTCCGTGTTCAAAGCGTTGCGGCGGGGCTTGTGAAGAAGCCAGTCTTCGAGATCGGCTTCGCGCCCCGCTGAATAGGTGCGCCCGGTCATGGTCATTTCCGGCCTGTGAGTCAAACCGGAAAAAGCCGGAGAGTTTAAAAGCTTGCGCGCGGGTCCGGCAAAAAGCTCCGGGTCCTCGCTCATAAAAAGAACCGCCGCTCCACGGGGGTCGTTGATGTCCAGGTAAAGCACACATTCAAGACCGCTGGCCTGAACAGCGGGAACAAGGCTTTCCGGGCTTGAACATCCTGTAAAAGCCTGAAGCTGAAAAAAAAGCCTGCGGCTTGAAGCCTGTGGGGCCCCGGCTTTAAGCGCGCCGTGCTCCTGAATATCAAGGGGCTCCTGAGGCGCTGCTCCGGGCTGTCCATGACCGCTCTGGGCGGCTGCGGGATGGGATTTAAGTTCGTGAGACATGCGTAAGAATCTATCTTAATTGGGATGAATATGCAAGTTTGCCCGGCATCTTTTTGACGGATTTTCCGGCACAAGTTTTGATGGAGAAACGCTCACAGAAAAAATCAGGAATTGCGGGCTTTAAGAAGTTCCAGGATCTGGGCCTGAAAATTTTCAAGTTCAGCCAGTTTTTCTCCGAGCTTCTTGGAAATATTGCGGTTGCGCATGGCCTGGGCCAGCTGCGCCGCGAAAATCGAAGCGTTCATCAGGTCCGCCACGGTAAAGTTTTCCTGCGTGAAGACCCTGTTCAGGTTCAGGACCCCAAGCACTTCGCCCTGCGAAACCAGAGGGCAAATCATGGAAGAACGTATTCTGGGATTGGATTCAACCCCGCGAAATTCCGGGTAATGATCCAGCCCGTCCACAATCAGAAATTCGCGTTTTTCACGCGCTGCCCGGCCGGCCACGCGCTCGCCAAGCTTCAAATGGACCTGCTTGCTGACTTCTTCGGGAATTCCGCGGCTGGCTGCGATGGAAAAATTGCCGGCGGTATCAATCAGCATCAGGGAACCCTCATCCGCCTTTAAAACCTTGATCATCAGGTCAATGACCTTTTCATTCGGTGACTCAATGTCCTTTTCCGAAAAAAGGATACGGCACGCCTGATAAATCGCGGCGCAGGCCACTTCCGAACTTTTGTTTTCCCGGTTTTTTTCCGAAAGCGCCTTCTCTTTTGTGTCCAGCGCCTGCTCAAGATAGTTCTGCCGGTTTTCAAGAGCCCATCCAAAAAGCCCGGCCGAAACAGCAAAAAGAAAACCCATGATCAGGATCAGGTTCGCGGCCACATTCCGGTCAATTTGTTCCGCGGAATTGAAGTAGTGGTTCCAGAGCAAAAAAGTGAAAAGAAGGCTCACTGAAAAGTTCACCAGCGACAACCGCACTTGCCGGAAAGGAGGAGGGCTGTTTCTCATGTCATATCCTTAGTTAAAAATCTACCATACAAAACGCGCGTCTTTAAGACCTTGGAGGAAATTATTTTCAGGCAGGAAAAAACAGAAAATCAAAACTTTTAAAAGCCGGAACTGCGGGGAGAAAGTCTTTTTAAAGCGTGAAAAAAAGAGGTTTTAAACCGGAGGCGGAACGGTCTTCTGGGGAGGGCGCGCCTTGCGGTCAGCCTTGATCTTTTTCCAGACCTGGTCATTGATAATGGCGTGCTTGTCCTTGAGAAGGCGGCCAAGAATGCTCTCTTCCGTGTAGCCTTTGACCGCGTAACGGCGGCCTACCGAGTTATTACGCATGTCCACTTCCCGGTCTCCCTCAACGTCCACACGTCCTGCCTCGTGCGCCTCAGCCACCTGGCGGGCAAAATCCGCGCCGAACTTTTTTGCCAGCAGATAGCTCCAGATAACATGGCGGTAACAGTTTTCATCCACGGTCCTCTCTTTTTTGGCCGCTGCCCTGGCCGCGATGGCGGCATAAGAACTGACACGCATGACTTCGGGTGCGCGCAGAGGATTGCGGGAAATCAGCTCGATTTCCGGCTCTGTCAAATTGTCCTGCAGGCTCTTGGCAAGACTCCGAAGGTCTTCCTTGTCCATAACCAGGCCGTACTGGTGATAATCGTCTTCCCGGACGGAAATACGGATCTTGAAAACCCGGTCATGAATATCCACGTACACAGCGCCTGAAAATTCCACGGGCCAGAGCGTGCGGCCTGTCTCGGCAATGTCCTGAAACCCTTTGGCCCAGCTTTCGACCTGGCGGGACATGGCCTTGGGATCAAGAAAGTCAAAAAAGAATTTCAGTTCAAGGTCTTCGCCGGTCAAATAATCAGAAGTCTGCTCATGGCCGTCTTCACGCGTGGAAAGGTACAGGCCGGAAAGATGAAGGCCGAACTTGCGGTGGTTCAGGTTCTTGATTTTGAGCGAAACCTTGTCCGCCTTGAAAATAAATTCGCGGCCCGCGACAAAGATGTCCTCTTTTTTCGTGACCTTGAAATGCAGATCAATGTTCCTCCACGTGATTTCATGCGGAAGGCTGAGGTACGCGCTTTTAAAATCAAACGCCTTGATCTCAATGCCGCGCGCCAGAGCCTCTTCCGCGGCAAAACCGATGACCTTTTTTGATATGGGAACAATTGAAAGGTTCAGAACGAAAAAAAACGCCGCAACCAGCGCGCACAAAAAAAGAAGCTTGTTTTTCAGGTGGGAGAAAAAGCTCATGGCGGATTTTACACGAATTCGATACGGGGAGAAGAAGGCAGGATTCCCTTGCGGGCGCCCTCTTCAAGAAGCATCCGGAGTCCTTGTTCGGACTTGCCGCTGAGCTCCACAGTGTCTTCATTGACATACATGCCCACAAAGCGGTCTCCAAGGGTCTTGGAAAGACCGCGACCGTACTCCAGCGCGTAGTCAAGCGCGTCGGAACGGTGGTCAAGGGCGAACTGAATGCTGTCGCGGAATACCTGCGCGAAAGCGTGGATGTTTTTTTCTCCAAGGTCGCGGCGGATCACGTCTACGCCGAGAGGCAGCGGGCAGCCGGTTTTTTTGTGCCACCATACGCCCAGGTCCAGGACCTTGTGAAATCCGCGGTCGCGGTAAGTCAACTGGCCTTCGTGAATGATCAAACCATAATCCACTTCCCCCGCCTCGACAGCATCAAAAATTTTGTCGAACGCGATAAAAACAGGAACAAAATCTTTTTCAAAAAGCTGGAGAGAAAGATAGGCCGTCGTCATTTTCCCGGGAATGGCGATTTTCTTGCCGCGGATTTTTTCCGGGGAAATCTCGCTGTCTTCGGCCTTGCCCCTGGCAACCAGAATCGGGCCGTACTTGTCTCCAACGCTGGCGCCGGAACGCATCACGATATATTTGTCTGTCAGATAGGCATAGGCATGGCAGGAAACCGCTGTGACTTCCAGCTCGGCTTTCATGGCCCGCTGGTTCAGGCTTTCAATGTCCTCAATGACATGCCCGATCTTGAACCCGCGCATGTCGATCTTGTTTTTCGCAATAGCGTAAAACATGAACGCATCGTCCGGGTCCGGGCTGTGTCCAAAACGGATCGTTTTTAAAGCGGTTGCAGTAGTCATGGCGGAACATGATACAGCCGCGCGTCTTTGGATGCAAGGGCCGTCAGTTTCCGGGTTCTGCCCCCCTCTTCCTCCCCGTACGTTTTCCGGCTATAATTACCTCATGAAAAAGTTCATCGCCTTTTTTCTCGCCCTGACGCTAACCCTTGGCGTTTCTTCGGCTTATACTGAAGAGTCCGCTCCCTCCTGCTCTTCTCTTAAAATTGAAGACCTGGCCATCCCCAAAGAGCTCGGAAAAATCGATGGCCGCTTTGTGGGTCCGGGCCAGCGCTGGATTATTCTGATCCAGGACATCCACGGGCATCTGGCAGCGCAGGAAAATATTTCCGCCATTGTCGACCACCTCAGCCAGCTTTACGGCATCGACACTTTTGGCGTTGAAGGCGGCTGGTCCAAAACAAAACTGCCGCGCAGCCGGCGGGTCCCCAATTCCCGCTCCAAGCAGCAGCTGGCGCGCGCGCTGCTTGAAGAGGA
>CAZIQJ010000091.1:0-5693 GCA_964541285.1 uncultured bacterium
GAAAGACCCTGGACCAGCTTGAAATCCAGCACGCTTTTTATCCGCGCTGGACCGGCAGTGTGACAAAGAACGCGGGGACTGTTTCGTGAAGAGCGAAGTCAGAACCCTGGCCCGCATCGGCCGTATTACCTACACCAACTGTATTCCTTTTTACCACCGCCTGAACGAAGGCGACCTTGCTTTCCATGAAACCTATCCGGCGGAAGTCAACCGCGCCCTGAGAGAAGGGGACGTGGACATTGCTCCTGTTTCTTCGCTGGAATACCTGAACCGCCAGAGCGATTATCTTCTGCTGCCTGGGTTTTCCATAACCGCCCGGAATTTTTCCGGAAGCGTCCTCCTTTTTTCCAAGGAAAAAATCGAGAACCTGAATGGAAAATCCATCGCGCTTTCCCGTGAGAGCCTCAGTTCCGCGGCCCTGCTGCGCGCCCTTTTGAAGTTTCGTTTTAATTTTGAAAATACGTTTGAAACCGTGCCGTCCAACCCGGACGAAATGCTTTCCCGGTTTCCCGCCGCGCTTGTGATCGGCGATGACGCTCTTTTCTATCAGCCTAAAGAGTTTGTTTATAAATATGACCTGAGCGAGCTTTGGTGGAGCTGGATGAACAAGCCTTTCTGTTTCGCGGTCTGGGCCGTGCGCAGGGAGTACGCGCTGGCGCAGCCGGAGGAAGTCACGCTTTTCTGCAAACGCCTGCGCAAGAACCTGGATAAAAACCTCTCTGATATTGAAACCCTGGTCCGTGAAGGCATGGGCCTGAATTTCTGGGAAGAAAAATTTCCCAAAGTCTTCGGTTATCTTTTTAATCTGAATTATTCCCTGGATTCTGAAATCCAGGAGGGGCTGAAACTTTTTTACGGCATGGCCCACCGCCTCCAGACGTCGCCCAAACCCGCGCCGCTGGAATTTTTTAATCCGTCTTACTAGATTTTTAAGGAGGCAGTTCATGGAAGATATTTATGACAAGATTCTGGCCCGCCGTCTGAACGGCGAAAGGCTTTCTCTGGAAGACGGCGTGCTTCTTTATTCTTGCGATTTGCTGCGGCTTGGCAAGGCGGCGCAGACTATTGTGAAGCGCCAGAACCCTGAAGGCCGCGTGACATTCATCGTGGACCGCAATGTCAGCTACACCAATGCCTGTGTGCTGGATTGCGATTTCTGCGCGTTTTACCGCTCGCCGGGCGATAAAGAAGCCTACACCCTGAGCCATGAGACCATTATGCAGAAGGTCCAGGACCTGGTGGACCTGGGCGGCACGCAGGTCCTGATCCAGGGCGGCGTCAACCCTGAGCTTCCGCTGGATTATTATCTGGACCTGATCCGCGCTATCCGCACCAAGTTTCCGCAGGTGCACGTGCATTCTTTTTCAGTCGTGGAATTCAAAATGATCGCGAAGAAGAACAGCCTTAAGCTGGAAGAGACCTTCCGCCGTTTCAAGGAAGCCGGTCTGAATTCACTGCCGGGCGGAGGCGCTGAAATTCTTGTGGAGCGCGTGCGCAAGATCATCAGCCCCAAGAAAGCTTCAAGCGACACCTGGATCAACACCATGCGCATCGCGCACCAGTGCGGCCTGAAATCCACGGCCACCATGGTTTATGGGCATGTTGAAACAATTGAAGAACGTATCATGCACATTCTGCGCATCCGCGACCTGCAGGACGAAACGCACGGCTTCCGCGCTTTTATTCCCTGGTCGCTTTCGCCCAACGGCACGCCGCGCATGAGCCATTTCAAGCCCGCGGGCGGTGAAGATTATCTGAAGACCATCGCGATTTCACGGCTGATGCTGGACAATATCGAACATATTCAGAGCGGCTGGCTGACTGAAGGCCTGAAGCTGGGGCAGATTGCCCTGGGCTTTGGCTGCGACGATATGGGCGGCACGCTTCTTGAAGACAAAGTTCTTGAACCTACGGGCATTCAGGTCAATACCCGCCGCGAAGACCTGATCCGCCTGATCCGTGAGGCCGGCTATGTGCCGGTCCAGCGCGACACCAACTACGAAACTCTCCATGTCTTCAACAGCTAAGGCCGAATCGCCCGCGATCCGCGGCTATTTTGACACCATTGCGTTCCGCTACGATTTCCTGAACCAGTTTCTGAGCTTCCGGTTCGATGACCTGTGGCGCAAGCGCGCGCGCAAGATTGTCATGGAACCACGCCAGAGATCCATTCTGGATCTGGGAACCGGCACCGGAAAATTCCTGGATCTTTTTGCCAAGGCCCGGCCCTGGGACCGCATGGTCGGCCTGGATTTTTCTTCCGGCATGCTCCGTGAGGCGCGTGAAAATCTTCCGCGCACAACCCAGCTTGTCAGCGGCGATTTTCAGAAACTTCCTTTTGAAGGAAACACTTTTGATCTTGTAGTTTCAGCCTTTACCCTGCGCAGTGTGCAGAATATGCCGGGTTTTCTTAATGAAGTTTTCCGGGTGCTTGAGGCAGGCGGCAGGGCCGGTTTCCTGTGTCTGACCCGGCCGCGCAATCTTTTCTGGAATATCCTTTATTATCCCTACCTGAAATTTTACCTGCCGCTTGTCGGCGGTATTTTTTCGGGCAATTCCACAGCATACAAGTTTTTGTCCGAATCCATCATGAGTTTTCAGTCTCCCGAAGAGACCGCGGCCATGATGCGGGCTTCGGGTTTTACGGACGTTAAAATCCATTTCTTTTCATTCGGTATGGCCACGCTGATTGTGGGGAATAAAGATGGATTATCAGGCAAAGCTTAAAGCGCTGGGGCTGGTTCTTCCGCCCGCTCCCAAGCCAGCAGGTTCCTATCACCCTGTGATTTTTTCCGGGAACACCGCGTTTTTGAGCGGCCAGGTTTCCAGAAACGGGGACGGCACCATGCTGGCGGGAAAAGCAGGGCAGGACCTTTCTCTTGATCAGGCCAAAGCCGCGGCGCGAGCGGCGGCCCTGAATGTTATCAGCATCATCCATCATCTGATCGGCTTTGAGCGTTTTGAGAAATTTCTGCGCGTGACGGGTTTTGTCCAGGCGGCTCCGGGGTTTTACGATATTCCCCAGGTCATGAACGGGGCATCCGACCTTTTTCTTGAAGTCTTTGGCGAAAAAGGAGTCCATGCACGGTCCGCGGTCGGCATGGCCAGTCTTCCCATGAACGCGGCCGTTGAACTTGAAGTCACGCTGCAGGTTCAATGAAATCATTTCTGAAGTTTCTGGCGATTTTCGCTTTTATTCTTTGCGTAAGCGCGCTGCTGACTCCCGTTCTTTTCCGCGTTCTGCCGTTCAAGTTTGAGCGCATCTTCAACCGTCTTGTAATGGTCCAGAGTCTGGCCGCGCTTTTTTTGTTTTTCCGGCCGCAGAAAAATGCGTTTCAGAACATGGGGCTTTCCCGCGATCCTGCCATGCTGCGGAATTTTTTCACGGGTTTTGCGGCGGGCGCCGGAGTGCTTGCGGCCCTGCTGGCGGTCAAGGTCCTTTGCGGCAAGGCCGTGTTCCGGGTGGAAGAGTTTGACTTTTTGACCTGGGCTTTTAAATTCATTCAGATGTTTTTTACCGGGCTTCTTGTCGGCTTTATTGAAGAAGTTTTTTTTCGCGGGGCGGTGTTCTCGTTTTTTAAAAGTATCCGCCTTCCGCTGCTTCTGGCGGTTGTCCTGACCAGTATTTTTTATTCTTCACTCCATTTTGTGAGCGGGGGAAAGCCTTTCATCGGACCTGACCCGGGCTGGCTGGAGGGTTTTAAACTGGTGGCCGCGCCGTTGAGGTCCTTTCTTCAATGGAAGTCCTTCTGGAATGAGGCTGTGGGGCTTTTCTTTTTCGGCCTTGTGCTTCATTCCATGCTTCTGCGCACGGGCAGCCTGTACGCTTCTATAGGTATTCACGCGGGCTGTATTTTCTTTGTTAAGCTGGACAGTCTTTTCGCCGACTTTTTAAATATCAGCAACTGGGTCTGGGGAAGCTCGAAAATGTACGACGGCCTCGCCGGATGGATCTTTATAACGCTTCTTGGCGCCGGCCTTTATCCGATTCTGGGCCCGTCCCGCCCTCTTGAAAGGCAAACAGCAAATGAAAAGAACTCTTAGACAATTACCGGCGTTTCTCCTTCTTTTGTGTTCTCTGGCTTGTCTGGGGCATGCCGAAAGCCGTGGATCTGATTACCTGCCCCTTCCGGACGAGCGGGCCATTTATCTTTTTACAGAGCATCTTATGGAAGCCGATGCTGTGACCTCCTTGACCGGAAAAGACCGCCGGAAGGGAGACTGGGAGACGGATCATTTCAGTTTCTACGGAATGGAGAGCTCAGGGGACATCCGCGTAGTTTCAGAAGCGGTTGCTGAAAACACGGTTCAAAGCATTCAAATGAACGCATTAAAAGGCACCAGCCGTATGCTGGTTTTTTTAAATGTGCCGCCCGGCTCCCGTATGAACCTTTATTACCGGGTACCTCCCGATCCTTCCAGTGAAGACAAAAAAGATGAATCTGCGAATACGGAAACCGCAGAGGGACAGGAAGATATTGCGCCGCCGCCTGTGCACAAGGAGCAGCCCACAGCGTTTATTTACCTTATGGCCTGGGCAGGAAAGAAGCCTATCACGAGAATACGGATTTCAACGGTTGACCAGAACTGGGCTCGCCAGACCATTCCCCTTAAAATCCTCAATTTCTTCAACCGGGAAGTTCCGGTGACCTTCGTTCTTTCGGGGGACCGCTCCGAAAGTGTCAATTTTCAGTTCTTCGCTGAAGTAACTCAATAACGATCAAAAAATAGCATTAAATAGCATCTTAGGGAGAGTCCTAAATATCAGGGCTTTTTTGACTCTTTACGGATTTAAGGGTACACTTACATCAGAGTGTAAATAAAGGGGAGTTCAGAAAGGAAATCTTCTTTAGTGAAAAAAGGAAAAAGTCAGAGTTTCCTGATCTACGCCTTTATTTTATGTTTCCTTGTTTTTCCCGCTTTTGTTTCCGCTGAAGAAAAGTCCACCAGGCGGCTCCCGGACGCTGCTGACGAAACCACGGCTTCAAATCCTTTGCTTCCGTCCCTTCCCACAAATAAAGGGGATCAAACCGGCCAGGACCTGACTGAAAAACTTCCTCATTGCGGTGACGGCATCGTGGAAGGTCAGGAACGATGCGATGATACCAATTTATTGAATGGCGACGGCTGTTCTTCTGAGTGCCAGATTGAGCCTGAGGCTAAATGCGGAGATGGAAGGGTCAGCGGTGCTGAAGAGTGCGATGACGGAAATCTTTCAGACGGTGACGGATGCTCTTCTCTTTGCCGCGCGGAAGGCTGCGGTGATGGGAAAGTGCAGGCTGGAAGAGGCGAGGCCTGCGATGACGGAAATCTTTCAGACGGTGACGGATGTAATTCAAGCTGTCAGCTTGAACGCTGCGGCGATGGAGTTGTTCAGGCCAGCCGCGGTGAGACCTGTGATGATGGAAACGGTTCTAACGGCGACGGCTGCTCGGCCTCCTGTGTTCTTGAAGGCTGCGGAGACGGCATTATTCAGGCGAGCCGCAACGAAACCTGCGATGACGGCAATACTTCTTCCGGCGACGGCTGTTCGGACATCTGCAAAGCGGAATTCTGCGGTGATGGCGTCGTTCAGCTGAATATTGGAGAATTTTGCGATGATGGCAACCGTCTGGACGGTGACGGCTGCAGTTCTCTGTGCCGTTCGGAAGTTCCGCCTAACGTAGAGGCTTGCCCGGCTGTTGATAATAATC
>CAZIQJ010000091.1:5703-8786 GCA_964541285.1 uncultured bacterium
AGGCATTGCCCCGATATGTACGGGCGGCAGCATGATCTGTGGTGATGGATCCTGCCAGGGGGTTTGCTGTTCATGTCCGGTCTGCGGCAATGGCATTCAGGAGACTGGAGAAGGCTGCGATGACGGCAACACAACACCGGGAGACGGATGCTCCGCAATCTGCGGAGTTGAGACTGGGGAAGTTCCCTGCTCAACAATCTGCACGGCTGAAGGCTCAGGCGCTGATAATTTCACTGGAAGCTGCAGCCTTGATCCCGCAGCCCCTGCGAGCCAGCCTGTGAGCTGGACTGTAACCAGCTCTGACTCGAGCATTTGTACGGTTACAGGTTTCTCAGCTACCGGGTCCACGACCAACTTTAACGGAGTTTTTGTTCCGGGTGCCAGAGGTAAGTGTGTCATTACCGCGACGCCTCAGGCAGGCATTTGCACTCCAGGTTCGGCCAGGCCTACCAATATTACAGTCAAGAAACCGACCGGCGATCCTGTCTGTACCAGTTACGTCAACTGGGATGAAACCGATGATGACGGTGTTACGCCGATCCCTCTTGCTCCGGACTGCGGAAGCCATCACCAGCATGACTGTGCAAGTGAGGATGCCTGGGAAGATGACGATGGCGACGGCGCATGCACCTGCCCGGTAGAAGATCAGCAAAAAATAGACTGCGGCGGAACCTGATAAAATCCGAAGTTCCGATGTCTGAACCTGCCAGCCCTTCCTATCATCCTGTAAGCCAAAACGTTTTTGCGCGCGCTGTCTTTTTTCTTCTTGCAGGGCTTCTGCTGCTTTCCGCGGGCTATGACTGGGAAAAGCACATCCATGTCCGGACCTTTCTGGGCATCATTTTTATTGTTCTGGCTGCATCCCGGGAGACCAGGGAATTTTTTCAATCATTTCTGCGTCTGCCTGCACTTTTCTTTTTTCTGTTCGTCTTATTTGAAGTTTTGCGCGCGGTTTTCGGGTTTTACCACCGCTGGAGCGGAGACGGCCTGAATTCCTATATGATCCGTGCTTTTACCGTGAATTCCTCGGCCTGGGTCTTCTATTTCCTTCTTTTTGTTGCCAGTTTCCGTTTTGTCCGGAGCCAGAGTACAGCCCGCGGCCTGCTGCTTGTCACGATCGCGGTTTCGGCCTTTTTGGCCTTCAATACCATTCCCCCCCTGGCCATCCGGCACACGTTTGGATACTTAACGCCCTCCGGTGCCACACGCCTTCTGCATCCGTTTTTCTATTCTTTTCCCGCTTTGTATCAGTATCTTTTTCCGCTCTGGTCCAACATGAACTGGGTGGGCGATTTTCTGTCTTTCGGGGTTTTTGCGGGTTTTGGGCTGGGTTTTTACGAGCTTTACCGGCTGACCCACGCCTCTCAGTATCAGGTTGAAAAACTGGAAAGCTGGAGTTTTATGACGCTTGTGCTGACGCTTGCGCTGGTAGGCTCTGCCGGCATCTTTCTGCTGCTTTCCCGCGGCACTATCCTGTTTTTTCTGCTTACTCTGATATTCTATTTTGCATTTATTTTTACCCGGGTGAGTTTCCGCTACAAGGGGGTCCTGGTGGTGCTGGTACTGATCGGAGTGCCTCTGTTTTTGAACTGGGCGGGCAACGGGCGTGTGGCTGTTAAAGAGATCGAAAGTATCCAGGGAGAAATAAAAAAAGAGACTCGTAAAAGTTTTTCGGTCAATCTCGAGGGGGGAGGCCGCGCCCTGCGCATATTCAGGAAAAATCCTGTTCTGGGAATCGGCAAGGGCAATTACGCGAAAGCCTCCGACGACTTTTCTTCTTTTGGCGAAGAAAACAAGCGCGCTGTGCTTGCCGAAACGCAGTGTATGTCCCATTACCTGAAAGTCATGGCGGAGGAGGGAAGCGGGGCTTTTTTGTATTTCCTCTTTCTTGTTTCCTGGGCATTCGCGGCCGTGAGCGGTCTGTTCAAGACCCAAAGCCGTCTCCAGCTATGCCTTTCGCTTTCACTCACAGCGCCTGTGCTGCTCGTGCTGGGTCATGCCGCCATCAATGACCTGATGGACCGGTTTTCAATGCCTGCGCTTGTTTATATCAGTATGGGGGCTGCCCTGGGGGTGCTCAGCAGGGAATTTCAGCGGGACTAGCGGGCCTATTCCTGAATGATGTAGGAACTCTTTTCGTTTTTCTTGACGATCTTTTTGACTTCCACTGCGGCCTTCATGCACTGAACATGGTCTCCGACGTCTTTCTTGGCATTTGAAATGCCCGCCAGCGAGATGCCGAGAAGGGGAAACTTGACCATGGGAATTTCCTGGCCGGGCATGGCGCCGCGGCGGTCTTCATGGAGCGTGTAACCCCGTTCATAGTCTTCTTTATTGTAAACTTTGGAAGAAACTTCTTTGCCAAACCTCCCGCAAACAGCTTCCCCGATTTCCACGGCCTTGTGCGGGCGGGTAATGATGACGAAGTCGTCACCGCCCTCATGGCCCACAAAGTCGTCCAGCGCGCCTTTTTCGCGCACGCATTTCTGCAGCAGTTCCGCGGTCAGCTTGATGGCGTCGTCGCCTTTGGCCAGCCCGTAATGGTCGTTGAAGACCTTGAAACGGTCAAGGTCGGAATGGAAAAGCACGAACTTTTGGCCTTCGAAAATCCGTTTTTTCAGTTCGTCGAAAATGGCTTCGTTGCCGGGGAGTCCGGTCAGGGGGTTCGCGTCTTTGGCTTTTTTGCGCATGACGCGCATGGCGTTGCTCATTTCGTTAAAAGTTTCCGCCAGAAGCTGGATTTCGTCTCCGGTCGTGATATGGACCTGTTTGCCCAGCTCTCCCTGCGCAATGTCCTGACTCACTTTATTGAGCTGAAGAATAGGTTTGACGATGGAGCTGGAAAGATTCATGCCGATTACGGTTCCGACAGCCAGAATCAAAAGCATCATGAAAATAAGAAAAGCACGGGAGCGGTAAAGCGCTGTTTTGATATCTCCCAGGGAGAAAGAGGCTTTCACCACGTAAACAGATTCGACAGCCCCTTGTAGTGGAATATAAGCGGAAAGTTCCTTGGACGCTTTGCTGACAAAAATATGATAGGGTTCACCCTGCTGCTGGGCGTAGAAGCTTTTTTCAACCTG
>CAZIQJ010000092.1:0-8662 GCA_964541285.1 uncultured bacterium
GAAATCAACCGCGCGCCTTCCAAAGTGCAAAGCGCGCTGCTTGAGGCCATGCAGGAACATCAGGTGACCATTGGTGAAAATACATTTCAGCTGCCGAATCCTTTCCTGGTGCTGGCCACGCAGAACCCGATTGAGCAGGAAGGAACTTATCCTCTTCCCGAAGCGCAGGTCGACCGCTTTATGATGAAGCTGATCGTCAATTATCCGAACAAGAAGGAAGAAAAGGAAATTCTGGAGCGCATGTCAACAGGCAAGAGCATTGACGTCAAACCCGTGGTCGATGTCGCGAAGATCCTGGAACTGCGCAAGCTGATGCAGGAAATTTATGTCGATGAGAAGGTCAAGGACTACATCCTGGACCTTGTGTTCGCCACGCGCGAACCCGCCCAGTACAAGCTTGAAAGCATCAAGCCCTTTATTTCCTACGGCGCTTCGCCTCGGGCCAGCATCATGCTGACGCTGGCTTCAAAGGCCCATGCGTTTCTCCGCGGACGCGGCTATGTCACGCCCGATGACGTCAAGCAGATCGGCATGGACGTCCTTCGCCACCGCGTTCTTACGACTTACGAAGCGGAAGCAGAGGACATGAATTCTGAAACCATCATCCGCAAGATTTTTGATCAGATTGAAGTGCCGTAAGCAAACAAGTTACGCCTCTCAGGGCGTAACTTGAATTGCGAACGGCATCCCTGGATCCGTTTACGGGGAAGATCAAAACAAAAACAAGAAGAGTAAAAGCGCGGCATGATTCCAAAAGAAATCCTTAAGAAAATCCGGCATATCGAAATCCGCACGACACGTCTGGTCAACGACCTGTTCGGCGGAGAATATGAGTCTGTTTTCAAAGGTCAGGGGATTGAGTTCGCGGACGTCCGTGAATATGTTCCGGGCGACGACATCCGCACTATCGACTGGAACGTCACGGCGCGCTCGCAGCACACGTATGTCAAAAAATTCGTGGAAGAACGCGAACTGACTGTGCTGTTTGTGGTGGACATGTCCGGCTCACAATATTTCGGGACCGGAGAACGCCTGAAATCCGAAGTCGCGGCCGAAATCACGGCCCTCCTGGCCTTTTCCGCGGTCAAGAACCATGACAAGACCGGCCTGCTGATTTCCACCGATGAAGTTGAGAAATACGTCCCAGTTAAAAAGGGGAAGACCCATGTTCTGCGCGTGGTGCGCGAAATCCTTTATTACCAGCCGCGCCGCAAGAAAACACACCTGCAGGCCGTCCTGGAATACCTGCACAGAATCCAGCGCCGCACCGCGGTCATTTTCATTATTTCAGACTTCCTGGACCAGAACTTTGAAAAGCCCCTCAAGATCCTGAGCAAACGCCACGACGTCATCGCCATACACCTGAAAGACCGCCGCGAGGAGGAAATACCGGCCGTGGGCCTGATGGAGTTCGAAGACCAGGAAACCGGCGAAACGGTTCTGATCGACACCCTGGATCCCATCCTGCGGAAAAAGATCAAAGAGAATGCTGCCCAGCGGGAGGAAAATCTGGACAAGCTCTTTAAATCCCTGCGCGTCGACAAAATCGAGATCAACGCCGAAGGCTCTTACATTGAACCCCTGATGCGTTTTTTCCGCATTCGTGAGCAAAGGCTATGAAAACGCGCGCCGCCTTTTTTATTCTGATCCTGACTTTTGCGCTTCCGGCTTTTGCCGCGGACACGCCCCAAACCCCGCCGGCCCCAGCGGCTTCGCCATCGCCCAAACCTTCTCCAGCCGGGCCTGCTCCGGACGTCAGCGTAAAAGCAGAAGTCAACCGGGCGGCCATCACCATCGGCGATCCCGTGGAATACACCGTCACCTTCAAACACGGCGCGGATGTTCAGCTGGCGTCTCCAATTCCAGCTCCGGACAGCGATGTGCTGAAAATCAAAAGCATTCAGGACATTAAAACCAAAGAAGGCAAAAAAACCGTGGAAGGTAAAAAATTCACGCTGACCACGTTCCGTCTTGGCCAGTTCGTGCTGGATCCGGTGCAAATCCAGTACAAAACCCTGAGCGGGGAACTGCGCATCATTTCGACCGACCCTATTTACCTCACGGTTAAAAGCGTAGCGGAAGGCGAAGCCAAGACCGACATCCGGGGACTTAAATCCGTTCTGGAGCTTCCTCCGGCGATTCTGTTCGCCATGCTGATCATTATTGGACTCGCGGTTTTTGCCCTGGCCGTCCTGCTGCTGAAATTTTTCCGCAAGTCTAAAAACGCGGCAGGGGAGAAAAAACCTGATATGACAGCTGAAGAGGAAGCCTATTTTCTTCTGAACCAGCTTTTCGACTCTGACCTTCTGAGGCGCGGCAAAACCAAGGAATACTATTTAAAACTCTCTGAAATCCTGCGCGGGTACTTTGAGCGCCGGTTCAGGATCCTCGCCATTGAATACACGACGGATGAAATCATCCGCGCCCTTCGCCAGAAGGAAATCCCCGTTGAGCTGCGCGAACGCATTCAGGAAGTGCTCCAGGCCGCGGACCTGGCGAAGTTCGCGAAGTGGAGCCCTGAACCCACGGAAATCATCCAGCTGAACCAGAAGTCCAAACAGATCATTGAGCTTTCAAAACCGCCGGAGGAAACCGATGTCGTTTCATGACCCCGGCTTTTTCTTCTTTCTTCTGCTGCTTCCGGCGCTGATCTACTTTTCCTCGCGGCGGAAAAAAGTGGCTCTGGCTTATTCCGACGTCCGCTTCCTGAAACATACGTCGCTTTCGATCCGGCCGCTTCTTTTTAAGCTCCTGCCGCTGTTGCGCGCCGCAGCTTTCGCGCTTTTTATCATTGCCCTGGCAAGGCCTCAAAAAATCACGGAAGAACGCGACTACCAGACTAACGGCGTGGACATTGTGCTGGCCCTTGATATTTCCGGCTCCATGCTGGCTGAGGACTTCAAACCGGAAAACCGCATGCTGGTCGCCAAGCAGGAAGCCATCAAATTCATCAAAGGCCGTGAAAACGACCGCATCGGCATGGTGGTGTTCGCGAAAAAAGCTTTCACGCAGTGCCCGCTGACCACGGACTACGGAATCCTGACCCAGCTGATCGATGATATCCAGATCGGCATGATCGCCGACGGCACAGCCATCGGCATGGGACTGGCCACGGCCGTCAACCGCCTGCGCGACAGCAGCGCGAAAAGCAAAGTCATTATTCTTATCACCGATGGATCCAACAACGCCGGCAATATCGACCCCATTACGGCCGCAGAGCTGGCCAAGACATTCAACATCAAAGTCTACGCCATCTGCATCGGCCGGGGCGGGCTGGTGCCTTTTCCGGTCAATGACCCGCTGTTCGGCAAACGCTACATTCAGGCCAACGTCGAAATCGACGAGATGACGCTTAAGCGCATCGCAGACATCACGGGCGGACTTTTCTTCCGCGCGCGCGACCCGCAATCGCTCAGCGAAATCTATGAAAAAATCAACAAGCTTGAAAAAACAGAAATCAAGGTCAAGGAATACCGCAGCTATTCGGAACTTTTCTATATTTTTCTGGCCCCCGGGCTGCTGCTTCTTTTAATTGAGCTCGTGCTGGGCCGCACGATCCTGATGAAGGTGCCTTAAGGTTCTGTTAACCTCCCGGATGCTGGCAACGACAAAACAGTTTGCCAGCAGTACGAGGAACGACGAGCAAGACGCACTGTCTACAGTGCGTCGGTGAGGAGAGACGAAGTAATGCGAAGCAAAATGTTTTGTCCCGAAGGGTTGTGGCGGTGCAGAGCCTGCTCCTGCGTTGCGCTTCCTCGGCATAGTGCAGAGACTATTCCGTCGTCAGCGCGCCTTGGCTCAGGCGCCTGCAGCGCTCACAACGCTGCTCACATTCGCGAGGTTAAAAGAACCTAAATGCAGTTCTTTGCTCCCCAGAACTTTGTTTTTTTGTGGTGTATCCCGGCGCTGGTCTTTCTTTTCTGGTTCTCCGGAATTCTCTGGAAAAGGCGCCTCAGCCGCTTTGGGGTGTTCAACACCATTAAAACCAAACTCATTCCAAAATATAAGCCCCGGGAAAAGCTGGTTCGATCCATCCTGCTTTCTCTGGTTTTCTTTTTGTCCGTCATGGCCCTTGCGCGCCCGCAATGGGGCGAAGAAAAGCGGAAAATCCAGCGCCGGGGCGTGGACATCCTGTTCCTGCTGGATACCTCGCTCAGCATGATGGCTGAAGACATCAAGCCAAACCGCCTGGAAAAATCAAAAATTGAAATCAAGACCATGCTCCAGCAGCTCAAAGGAGACCGCGTCGGTATGGTTACATTTGCCGGATCCAGCTTCCTGCAGTCGCCGCTGACACTGGATTATTCCGCCTTTTTGCTGTTCCTGGACTCCATCAAAACCGGGTTTATTCCAGACCCCGGAACTTCGCTTACCCAGGCCCTGGCTTTGGCGTTCAGGGCCTTCCCAGACAAGGACAACAAGCACAAGGCCATCATCCTGTTCACGGACGGGGAAGACCACCAGGGGGGCCTGGACGGCATTATTGACGAAGCCTCCAAGGCGGGGGTCCGTATCTATGCCGTCGGGGTGGGAACCGCGGAAGGGGAGCCTATCCCCCTCAAGGATGAGCAGGGGAGGCGTACAGGCTTTAAAAAGGACCGGACCGGGCAGATTGTCATCACCAAGGCCAACCTGCCGCTCCTTGAAAAGATCGCCACCCAGACCGGCGGAATCGCGCTTCCAGGCACACCGGCTGAGCAGGAAATTGACATCATTTTAAAGCATATGCAAAGCCTGGGCCAGAAGCAGTTCCAGGAAAAGGAAATCACGGAACGCGAAGACCAGTATCAACTTTTCCTGTTTCTGGCCGTCATCCTGATGATCTGGGAAATGCTTTTCAGCAGCAACCTCAAAGTTCCGCTTAAAGCCCTGAGCCTGATCCTGATTTTCTTCATGACCACGGGTTTTCTGGACACCGCATCAAGCCTGAATGAGGAAGGAAACAAGGCGTATCAGGAAAAAAAGTACAAAACCGCGCTGGAGAATTATAAAAAGGCGCGGGACAAAAGCCCTGAGGACCCGGCTATCCGCTACAACGTCGGCAGCGCGCTTTATCAGACCGAACAATATCAGGAAGCCGAAAAAGAATTTGATAAAGTTATCAAACAGTCGGACAAAAATCCGGAATTGAAAGCCAAGGCGCTTTACAATTACGGCAACACCCAGTACCGGCTTGGAAAATTTGAGAAAGCCATTGAGTCCTACAAAAAAGCGCTGGAAATCAATCCGGACGACAAGGACGCGAAATACAATCTGGAGTTTCTGGAAAACCAGAAAAGCATGTTCGACAAAAAGAACCAGGACCGCAAGAACCAGAAAAACAATCAAAACCAGAACCAGCAGAACCAAAGCCAGCAGAACAACCAGAATAATCAGCAAAACCAACAGCAAAACCAGCAGAATCAGCAAAACAACCAGCAAAATCAACAGAACCAGGGTCAGGGTCAAAATAATAAAGACCAGCAGAATCAGGACCAGAATAAAGATCAACAGGACAAACAGGATCAGCAGCAGAACAAGGACCAGGATAAAAAAGACCAGCAGGACCAACAAAATCAGGATCAGCAAGACCAGCAGGAAAAGCAGGACCAGCAAAGCCAGGGGCAGCAGGACCAGAAGGAAGACCAGGGCCAGAACGAAAAAGACCAGCAGGAAAAAGAACAGCAGCAGAAAGAGCAAGAGCAGCAACAGCAGGATGAGCAGGATCAGCAAGGCCAGCAGGACGAGCAGAAGCAGCAGCAAAAGCCTCAGCAGGGCCAGGGGCAGGGAAAAGCCCCGCTTCAAGGCCAAATGGGCATGGAAAACGCTCTCCAGATCCTGGATGCCATGAAAGAAGGCGAAAAGGAACTGCAGGATTTAAGGCGTCCGCCCGCGAACCGCGAACCCTCACAAGTGGACAAAGATTGGTAAGGAGAAACCCATGAGTCTGGAAAAGAAGCTTGAAGAAGACCTTTTGAACGCCATGAAAGCCCGGGAAGCCGAGAAGGTCGGGGTCCTTCGCATGGTCAAAGCCGCCATGACCAATTACAAAATCGATAAAAAGCGCGAAAAGCTGGAAGAGACTGAAGTGCAGGATATCCTGCAAAAACAGGTCAAATTACGCAAGGAAAGCATCGAGAGCTTTGAGAAAGGCGGCCGCGCGGAAATGGCCGAGAAGGAAAAGAAGGAACTCGCCATTCTACAGGCCTATCTGCCTAAAGAGATGAGCGATGATGAAATTAAAAGCCTGGCGCAAAAAGCCATTCAGGAGTCCGGAGCCAAAACAAAAGCGGACATGGGAAAAGTCATGAAAGCTCTAATGCCTGCGGTCAAAGGCCGGGCTGACGGTAAAAAGGTCAACGAGATCCTGACCAGCCTGTTACCCTGATTTCCCCCTATAGACACTTAACATAATATACATTATAGGACATTTAAGAGGGGTAAAAAGAAGCCTAACCCCTGGGCTTTTTAAGCCCCCTGGGAATCAAATCCCGCTTCAGCGATACAATGCGGTCCATGAAAAGCATACCGTTCAAGTGGTCCACCTCATGCTGAATGCAGATCGCCTCGATACCTTCGCTGTCCTTCTCATGAAACTCACCAGCCTCATCCTGCCAGCGCGTTTTAATACGTTTATAGCGCTTTAAAAGCCCCGTGTAGTCAGGAAGGCTCATGCACCCTTCACGGCTGGCGATTTCTTCCTCAAGGGCCAATATGACCGGGTTTATAAGGACCAGGCGCTCAGCTCCAGGAACCCTGGCACTGACATCCACAAGGGCTATTTTGCGGCAAATTCCGACCTGAGGCGCGGCAATCCCGATACCATGCGGCTGCGACCTCATGGCTTTGTCCATTTCCCGAACCATGTCCTGAAGCTCGCGGTCAAAGACGCGCACAGTTTCCGCAGGTTTGCGCAAAACCGGGTCCGGAAAGAGTCTGATTGAAAGTTTGGACATTTTTACAGTTCAAGCCTTTCAACGGGCTTTAGGGTAATTTCAATACCAAGCTGCTTTGCCAGCGCCTTAAACTCACGTTCAAGGCCGGCAACGGAAAATTTTCCGGGCAAATCCACTTCAAGTATCAGCGCGTACAGCACCTTGGGTTCGCGGCCAAGGATCCGGGAGTTTAAATCCGTAATATTCAGCCTGCGGCGCGCCAGCATCCGGCTGATGCGGTAAACAATTCCGGTTTTGTCGCGGCCAATCGCCGTCACGATAAAACTCCGGGTTCCAGGCTGATGACTCTCACCGCGCTTGCGCGAACCTTTCAGACCTGACCAAAGGCAAGTCAGACCTTTCTTCTTCAACCCTTCAAACGCTTTCATGATTTTTGCCTTTTGGGACGAAGGCACGGCCACCACCGCCATCATGGTGAACTCACGCTCCAGAATGGTCATACTGATATCTTCAAGATTGCATCCGCCGCGGAACAAGGCTTCCGTGACATCCGAAATAATGCCGGGCCGGTCTTTACCGGCCACGGTCAAAAGAAACGGGTCTTTTTTCATGAATTTCCTCCGGTCTGTGCGGTCTGCCCGCGTTTTTCAATCTGAGTCTGAATATAATTAAGGTCCGGTTCCACCCGGACCCCGGGCCAAAGGCCCTTGTAAATAAAAGGAATCATCAGCCTTTGATTCTCGTTTTTCAAGGCCTCAAACACGGGGTAAGCATCCAGAATCTTTGCGCTCTGGGCTTCCAGGATCGCGCACTCAGCCCTGAAGTCAGCATCCCTTGAAAAGAAGCCCCAGCTGCCCTCCCCTCTCATGAGAAAGCCGCTCCCCTGTATTCTTAAATCCTCTAGAAACACGCGCTCCTGAAGGATCTCGGTTGAGGCCTGCAGAATGTCAAATGAAGTCTCGGCAGCAGCCAGATCCGTCCCCTGAAGGCTGGGAGTCAGGGGCTTTGAGGCCATTTCTTTCAGGTCCGGAAGAGGCGCCATATTCACAAAAAGCTCGCGCAAGATATTGTGGTTTTTAAACCGCCCGCGGCGGATATCCATGGCCCCTTTGGACTTCAGATTTTTGAGCATGATTTTGGGATGGCTGCCGCGCGTCACGGCGTCCATTTTAAGAGTCAGCGAACCCGCAAGCCCGGAGCTGCTTTCCTGCGTCAGAATTCCCGTATCCAGCTGATGCGCCTCAAAAGCTCCCTGAATGATGGGATCGCTTTCAAGCTGTTCAACGGTCCCCGACGCCATAAACCGGCCGCCATCCACAAGAAACTGAAAATCACAGGCGTCACTCTGGGCATCGCAGCTGAAACTCAGCTTCCATGGCGCACCGCCTCGCAGCCCTTCGGAATTAAAACGTACCGGCGACCCCGCGGACGGCCACGTTACGGTAAAAAATTTCGGCTGAGCTGTGAATTTAAACGGCCCGGAGTCTTTCGAAGAAAGGTCTGCGTAGGAAATTTCAGGGTCAGGAAAATTCATGCTCAGCTCACGAACCTGCCCTGGATAAAAAGTCAGGACTTCATCCCCATCTTCATGCTCGGGGAAAGGCCGAAGGTTCCAGCTTCCATCCGGCCTGCGGATGACAGCAACCCTGGATTTGATCCAGGTCATGGACACCATGACAATTTTCCCCTTAAAAAATGCGGCAGGGTCAAGATACGCGTCCAGACGCTCCGCCGTCATAAGGGTTTCACCGTGAAGGTTCAGGACTTCAGGTTCCCTGAAGTGCAGG
>CAZIQJ010000093.1:0-8659 GCA_964541285.1 uncultured bacterium
AGACGATTTTGAGTTTATTGACCGGGACGGACGCCAGATCCGCTATTACCTGGACGGCGACGGCACCATTCACCGGACGGAAGACGGAACTGACGATATCTTTCTCGATCAGATTCAGGCCGGCGGTCTGGTTTTTTACTATTACGACAATGATACGGCGGACGATGCCACTTCAAACGTGACCGCGCTGGCCGGGGCTGGCGTCAAAACCAATATTCGCTACATGAAAATCCTGATCAAAATGCAGAACGGTACCCAGACCTATGGAGTTCGGCAGGCCATGCGCCTGCGCAATGTACAGTTCCGTGAATCCGAGATCTTTTTTTAAAGGAGCTTTTTTGAAAAAACAGAAAGGGATGATTCTTGTCGGGGTGATCGCGCTCATGGTCATCGTGTCTCTTTTTCTGGGCGTGAGTTCGTCGATCATCTTTACTTCCGGAGGCTCGCAGAACAATGCGCTTCTGGGGACCCAGGCGCTTGCCATCGCGCAGGCCGGTTCAGAATGGTATTTTGAAACCCTGCGGACAGACACCGACTGGACGGATGAGGCCGACCAGAGCCAGAATTTCGCGCAGGGAAAATTTGATATCACGGTTCTTTCAAAATCAGCCGGGGAAGTCCAATTCACTTCCACGGGAACCATCACTTCCGATTTCACCGGAGCTGATTTCCTGCGCTTTGAGACCTGGACAGTTCAAAAGCTTCCTTCAGCTTTTAAATTCGCGCTTTATCAGGGCAATGATCCTGGCTCCAGCCTTCAGCTGCGGGCCAATGGATCTAACCCGACATCCGTGACCGGGAATCTGTGGATCAACGGCAATGCGCAGATCAATACGCCCAACAGCGCTTCCGGCGGGCGGGTCTATGTTCCGAGCAACCGGAATGTGACCGGCACGGGGGCTTACACCAAAAAGCTGATGGCATCTCCGTACCTCGCGATGCCGGCTGTTGATGCGACAGTTTATACAGACAGCATGGGAGATCTGGACGCTCTTCTGGATGCCAACACTTCAACCGAGGCCAAGGTTGTGGACGATGACAATTTTACGGTCTCCGGAGTCATGAACTTCGACACCTTTACCACGCGCGGCGACGTGACTATTGATGGCGACGGAGTTGTTGTCGTGAAACGCGGTCTGGATCTTCACGGGCAAAACAGCCTGGGCACCGGAACCTCGCTGACCATAACACCGGATGAAGGCGGCAGCATTACCTTCATCACGAACAGGGATTTGACCATCGGGTCCAACAATGACAATCCCGCTATTTCTATCACCGGACCCTGCACATTTTACTCTCGTTCGCTTTCATCCACCGCTCGATTGATCCGCGTGCGAGGCGCTCAGACGGCGATTGCGGACGCGCAGTTTCTGGCGCGCAGACGGATCATTGTGGAGACCGGCGCGGATATTTCAGGGGCCTCCAGCCTGTTTATCAGCAATCCGGGAAGCACCACCAACAACCTGATCGATATCATCGGAGATTCGGATGTGACTTCGGTCAGTGGAAATATTTTGAGCGTTTCAACACGCAATCCGTCAATCCTGATAAGAAACGGCAGTGCCGCGAGAACGAATGTCCGCGTGACAGGGCTGGTTTATGCCCGGGGAAGCGCCACGACAGGGCATTGCCGGATTTCAGACGCCGTCATTCAGGGGAGTGTTGTCTGTAACCGATACGAGTCCAACCGTGTAACCAACGCGAACATTACTTATCAGGCGCCCCCCGCATCCGTTCCTCCCGGTTTTGAGGGTTTTATCTCTAAAAAAGACAATTCCTGGGACGGATATTAACCCCATTTTTCCCCTTCATTTCTTTCTGTCCAGACCGATAAAGTAGTTAAAACAGGGAACGGGGAAGTGCCGCTTCCCCCTTTTAACTATGGACGACTGGCTCAGAAGAGGACAACTGGCAAAAGCTCTCGGCATTCCGATGCCCACCGTGAAGTATTACACGGCCCTCGGCCTTTTCCCTGTCCAGAAAAAAACCGACCACGGCCAATACCTTTACCATCTCGGCGAAATGCGTCAGCGTTTCGAGCGCATTCAGGACATGAAGCAGAAACGTCTGACCATTCAGGAAATCCGGGACCGTCTTAAAATCGAGCTGATGCTCGCGGACGAATAAGTCCGGAGGGAGAAACCATGCAGACCATAGCGATCGCGAATCAAAAGGGCGGATGCGGCAAGACCACAACGGCCGTCAACCTGAGCGCGAGTCTTGCCCTCAAAGGCTTCAAGGTCCTGCTTGTGGACCTTGATCCACAGGGCCATGCCACATTGGGTGTGGGTATTGATCCTTCAAAGCTTGATGAATCCATTTACGACATTCTGCTCAAGCCCGAGCGCCCGCTTCAGGAAATTGTGAAGTGGACGGAAGTGCGCAACCTCTGGATCGCGCCCGCGAACATTCTTTTGTCCGGCGCGGACCTGGAGCTTGTCAGCCTGATCGGCCGTGAAAAAGTTCTTGAAGAAGCCTTTTCCCGCCTGGGTGATTTTTATGATTTTGTTATTTTTGACTGCGCGCCGTCACTCAGCCTGTTGACCGTCAACGCGCTGAACTACGTCAAAAAAGTTTTGATTCCCATTCAGGCGCATTATTACGCCATGGAAGGAATGAAGCAGCTGTTCGCCACCATTGACCAGGTCAAGCGCAGGCTGAATCCGGACCTCAGGATTCTCGGCGTGCTTCTGACCATGGTGGACCTGCGCACCAATATCTGCCGCGATGTGGTCCAGGGCGTGCGCGATTATTTCAAGGACAAGGTTTTTAACTCCATGGTCCGCTTGAATGTGAAACTGACCGAAGCTCCCAGCGCGGGCAAGCCCATCAGCCTTTATGATCCGGCTTCGCTCGGCGCAAAGGATTACGATGATCTCGCGGACGAGGTCCTGCATCGGGAACTGGGGCTTGCGCTTCCCAGTCAGGCGGTTCCTGCTCCGGCTGAATTGAATCCTCCACAGGTGATCGAAGAAGCCGTGCATCATGCAGAAGAAAAAGAATTCCGGGTTAGCTAAGAAGGTCCCCGCGATTTTTGAGGGCCTTCCCGACATTGAAGAGTCGGCGGCGAAGGCCAGGGCCGTTGCGCCTGAAGCAGGCGAGGCCCCGAAAGGGAAGGAAGCGCCTTTTGTGCGCGGACCCGTTTGTTTTTTGATTGAGCTCAGTCCTCTTTTTGTGAAGTTTGCGCTGGCGCAATACGCGGGGGGCAGGCCAAAGATGCTGAAATCCGCGCGTTACGCGTGGGGCTCTCCGGAAAAACGTCTGGAACCGGACCCGGCCCAGCTTGGGAAAATTGTTTCCGGGGTCATGGACGACTGGCGGCTTCAGGCAGGCGTGGCCTCAAGGCTTTTAATGCGGGGATATGACATGACATTTTTGACCATGGAAAAACCTGCGGTGCCTGCCAAACAGATGCGCGATTCCGTGCTGTGGCAGCTGGCGGAAAAAACCACGCTGCCCGTGGAGCAGGCGGAACTTTATTACGAGGCCAAAGGAGAGCTTCTGAAAGTAGCGGCCCTTGACGGCGGTCTGAGGGATGTGCTTCTCAGCGCTTTTCATGAAAACGGAGTTTATCCGGAGCTGGTCACTGTGGCGCCGGCGGCTTATGAAAGCTTGAACCAGAAAACCGAGATTTTCCGGAGAGGCAGTATGCTGCTTGCTGAAATCGGAGATGACGAGAGCGGGTTCGCTGTTTTTCAGAAGGGCGGGCTTGAAGTGTTTCGTGAGGCCGCTCTTGGAGAAGACCAGATTATTCGCGCCATGCGCGGCACTTTTGTTATCGACGGCGCATCCATGACGATTGATTATGAAGAGGCGGGCACGCTTCTTGATGAATTCGGTCTTCCCACGCCCAATCTGGTACAGGACCCCAATGAGCCCAAACTTTCACAGCTTTCGGCCAGGATACGGCCTGTGTGTGAAAAAATTACGCAGGAAATCCGCACCACATTGACCCAGTTTCAGAAGCAGTTTCCCTCGGAAAAGATTTCCGAAATCACGCTGACCGGCGCGGGAGAACACATCAAGGGGCTGGACGTTTATATTTCAGCCCAGCTGGGGCTGCCGGTCCGCAGTCTTGCGGCCGGAGATATCGCTCAGGGTCTGGACCGTTCGCAGGTCGCGCTCGCCGGGCTGGCCATGGCGGACAGCCTTCGCTTTAATTTCGCCGCGCTGGAGGATTTGTGGAAGCCGCGCATGGAAAAAATCCGCAAGCTTTTGCGCGCGGGCGTTCTTTTTTCCTTCGTTGCTTTTGCCGCGTTTGCGGGGCTCCTGATGTTCTGGAACCAGGCGCGTAAAGCCGCGCTGGGAAAATACCAGAAGCAGTATCAGGACCTGGGCGTTTCGATCGGTGTTATTGACGGACTTCGGGAAGTCGCGGCCCAGAGTGAAGCCCGAAAAACAATTTTGCGGGAAGAGGTTCCGCCCATGCCGTACCTGGGCGGGGTTTTGCGTGAACTCAGCCGCCGTGTGCCGCCTGAAATCCTGATCACGTCGCTCGGGTATAAGAAGGACAGGCCGCCGGTTCTGGAGATCAAGGGTTCGATTTCTCTTTCCGGCCGTGAGGACGCGGTCATCTCCGCGTTTATGGAACAGCTGAACCTTTCACCTTTCTTTGAGCATTCCAGCCTTGAAAGCCGGGACGAAAAAGAAACCGGCGGAGGCGTCGCGTTTATGATTCAGGTGGAACTTGTGACTCCAAAGGAGTATCCCTTTGAACGCAAATAAATTCTTTCAGCTGGCCGCGCGCTTCGGTGTTCTTCCGTGGGCTGCGGGTTTTCTGGCCGTTGTTTTTGCGGGAACTCTTTTTCTGATCCAGCCGCTCTGGACCGCGCTCATGAAAAACGAGCAAAGCATTGTCGATACCCGCGCGGGTATTGAGCAGACCTCCACGATCATGAAGTCTGCGCCCGACCTTCCTCTCCAGCTTGAGGACTCCCGTAAAAAGTACGCGGAACTTCAGCTTAAGACCCTGAAGCGCGGAGAGCGTTCACGGGTCATCAGTGCCGTCACACAGGCTGCCGAAGACCACAAAATACAGATTTCAAAGATACGCCCCTTCTTTCTGGATAAAATCGCGGAAGCCAAGAAGGAAAACAAGCAGTTTGTTCCTTCTCCCTTTGTCATTGATCTGGAATGCCGTTATGAAGACCTGGGTGAGTTTTTTGAAGCGCTTGAAGAGGCGCCTGTTCTTTTGTCCGTTGAATCATTCAGCGCTGAACCGTCGCCTCTGAAGCCGGAACTGCTGGCGGTCAATATCATGGTCCTTGCGCTGGAGGAGTGGCAGGCATGAAGAGAATTTTATTTTTTGTGATTTTATTTTC
This sequence comes from uncultured bacterium, assembly GCA_964541285.1. Taxonomy (GTDB): domain Bacteria; phylum Omnitrophota; class Omnitrophia; order Omnitrophales; family Aquincolibacteriaceae; genus CAYLPP01. The sequence continues at coordinate 5,322 of CAZIQJ010000093.1, forward strand.
TGTTTCGATCTGGCGTGCACAGGCTGCGGAACCGGCAAAGCCTGTCGACAAGGCGGCTGCCCAGATTCCATTGCTCAAACAGAGCTGGGGCCGCAACCCTTTTACTCCTGTTGAATTTCAGGTCAAGACCGGGGCCGCTCCGGGCGGGGAGCTGAAACTTACCGGGATTTTACTGCGCGGCGGCAAAAGCATCGCCATTATCAACCGTCAGTTTCTGAAAGAAGGCGATACCATACAGGGTGTTTCGATTTTGAAAATTGAAAAAGACCGGGTGCAGATCGATAAAGACGGAGAGCCGTCATACTTGAGGATTGGAACGAATGAAAAAACTCAAAAAATTGCAAAAGCTGCTGGCGTTTAGTCTGTGTCTGGTTCTTTTGGCTCCTCCTGTGAGAGCGGAGGAACTGGCGGACGCTTCGTCACTACCGACTTCGGAAAGCGATGCCTCAGAGCAGGACACGACCCTGGTTTTTAACAATACCGACATCCGGGATGTGCTCCGTCTGATTGCTGACGAATACAATTTGAACATGGTCATGTCGGACGATGTCACGGGCGCGGTCACGCTCAGACTTCGCGGCGCATCGCTCCAGAACACGCTTGACGCCATTCTTGCAGGCCGCGGCTACGATTATGACATTGTGGACAATATTATCCGTGTGGGAAAGACAGAAACCATCCAGGGTGAAAGGAACCAGCGCAGTTCCAGGCTGGGGCAGGAACCGCTGGAAACAGAAGTGCTGGTGCTTAAATACCTGGATGCCAATGACCTCAAGGATTTTGTAAAATCCATGCTGACCAAGCGCGGGCGCGTTGAAGTGCTGGCCAGCCGGCCTTACCGCGGTTTCCGGTTTGGAACTCAGTCTTCCTCTTCGGCCGGCAGCGCCAGTGCCGGAGGCGGCTCAGGTGCTTTGGGCGCTTTCACAGGCGCCGGCGTTTCGAGCACCGGCAGCACGGGCCGCGGTGTCAGCGGCGGAGGAGATGTTTCCGGGCTTATCCGCGCGCGTGACGAAGATGATCAGCCTCGTTCCAATACCATGATGATCGTGGATATCCGGACCCAGATCCAGAAAATCAAGGAAACCATTGCCAAAGTGGACATTCAGCCGCGCCAGATCCTGATTGATACCAAAATTCTTGAAGTCAATCCCAAGACGCTTGAAGACCTGGGTTTTGACCTTCAGAGCAATCTTCACGCGGGCGGCACGGAAAATACCGCGCTGACGGACATCAATTCCGGGGCTTCGCAGACCGGCGTCAATACCAACATTCTGGGCAATACATTTCCGTCTAATTCCGACGCGGGCATTCACACCGTGTTCACCAAACTGCGCGGAGAGGATTTGACGGTGACCCTGCACGCGCTGGCCCAGGACTCCCGGACCAAAACGCTTTCTTCGCCCCGTATCCTGACCATTGAAAACCAGGAAGCCGCGATTCTTGTCGGTGAGCAGTTTCCGATTTTTCAGTCTTCCATCACAGACCAGGGCACCACGACCGAATCGCTTTCATACTTCCAGCCTATCGGCATCAGTCTTCAGGTTGTGGCCCAGGTCACTCCGAATAATGAAATCAGCATGATTGTGCATCCCACGGTCAGTTCGCTCGGAGCTTTTGTGACGGGGACCAGCGGCCTGACCCAGCCGCGAATCAATACGCGCGAGGCCGACACCCGCGTCCTGATCAAAAACGGAGAAACCCTTGTCATCGGCGGACTTTTACAGGACGAAAACGCGGAAAAGTATTTCAGCGTTCCCGTTCTGGATCACGTGCCTGTGCTTGGGCGTTTGTTCAGCCGGCGCCAGAAGTCCGTGGACCAGAGAAACCTTCTGATTTTTATTACCCCGCGGATCGTGAAACCGGGCGGAAAGAGCAACTTGACTGAAGCTGAAAGGGAAACGCTCAAAGGGATCCAGGACCCGGCACGCTACGGCTATCTGAATGACCGCCGTAAAATGATTGACAAGATTTATGCCGCGGGGAAAAAGAACTATAAAGAAGGACGGTTTGACGCGGCCAAAGCGAATTTCAAGCAGGTGCTCGCGCTGGACCAGGAAAACAGGGGCGCGATTTCCTACTTGAAGAAAATGAACGCCCTGCCCGTGGAAAAACCTATCAGTTAAACCTCCGCCTGTACGCGGAAGTGAAATTCTCCGCGGCCGGTATCGGTGAGCGGGTGGTCTCCGACGGCCTGCGCCCATTCCAGCCTTGAATAAATATTCTGAAAAAGCCGCACGCGGATGCCTCCGCCCACTCCGGTCAAATGCCTTTCCTTGACCTCTCCGTTTGCAGGGTCCCGGACTTTCCCGAAGCCGTCATCAATGAAAGTGACCAGGTCGACCTGGTCCTTTAAAACGCGCTTGGTGAACGGAAGGTTGATTTCCGCGGGGACAAAAAAAGCAGGAACCTGGTACTCGAACGTGTAATAAACGCCGTTGTCCGCGATGTAGTCGCCTTCAGGATACCCTCGGATGGTGGATCCGCCGCCCATGTACAGGCCTTCGGAAGAGGCCAGCCTGTCCGTGGTGACCTGATAGTTCAGTTTTCCCATCAGGGAGGTTTTGTAAGGCATTTTTACCCGGCGAAGAACATTGCCATACATGCGGAAGAAGCCTGGCTTGACGTCCTGGCGGGAGCTGGAAGGGTCCGCGAAAATAGCCGCGCCAAGACCGCGCAGTCCAAACGCGTAAGTCTGTTCCCAACGGGTTTCACCCCATGGGTCGCGCAGCGCGGCCTGGTGCGAAGGCCTGAGGACGCGCAGGCGTTCGCGGCGAAACGTCCCGGATAAAACCTTGGTCCGGCTTTCCTTGGCGTCGAAATTCAGTTCAGTGTCCAGGTCCAGCCGGTTATTGTGGACCAGCGGCTGACGGATGCCCGCGGTGTAAGTGCGCGCGATGCCGTTGACGCCAAAATCCGTGAGTTCTTTTTTAGGCGCAACCTGAACATGGCTGAAAGCTCCTGTGAGCGTGGTGCCGTAGCGCGGAAGCAGGGGAAGTTCATAGCGCGTGAAAAATGCGCCAAACCGCTGTCCAAAGACCGTGCCTGTCAAAAGAGAATCATCCAGGCCTGTCAGGTTGTTGTCCTGAAGCGTCAGGCCATAACGCTTTTGCCCGCTGGCCCGGCTTCCCTGATTGTCGAAAAGAGCGCTGGCATGAAGGGGGAGATGGTCTTTTGTTTTCAGGATAATGTCGGTCGTCTCGGGTTTTACTCCGCGCCGCAGAATAGACCGGACTTCACGGTCGCGGTGGCGGTTGATTCTGTCCACGCCGCTTCGCAGGGTGCGGTAGTGGAGCGGCTGGCCGGACTTCAGGCCCAGGTAGGAACGGATTCGTTTTTTT
>CAZIQJ010000094.1:0-8585 GCA_964541285.1 uncultured bacterium
GGTCTGGCGGCGCTTGCATTCATTCTGGTCCACGCGCCGCAGAACGTCACTTACCAGAGACTGCGTGACTTTCCGCCTTTTTGCCCGCATGGTCCTGACGATCTGTTCCGGACTCAGATTGCGCTCAATGTAATGATACAGGATTTCATCCAGAATTTCATAGGGGGGCAAAGAATCTTCGTCTTTCTGGCCCGGGCGCAGCTCAGCAGAGGGTGCTTTGGTCAAAATATTGTCCGGAATCACCTTTCCGCTGCTGTTTCGGTACCAGCACAGACGGTAGACATCTGTTTTATAAACATCCCCGATAACCGAAAGACCGCCTGCCATGTCGCCGTACAGAGTGCAATAACCCATGGCCAGCTCGGATTTGTTGCCGGTTGTCAGCAAAAGACGGCTTTCATCATTGGACACAAACATTAATTCAAGGCCGCGCATGCGCGCCTGCAGATTTTCCATGGCCAGCGTGATCTTGCCCGAAGGCTGGGGCGGCAGACCCGACTTCTTTCTCTGAACTTTATAGGCATCGAGAAAATAATTGTATTTTCCTGTAATGGGGTAGACGCGAAATTCGATCCCCAGGCGTGCGGCCAGTTCACAGGAATCTTCCCAGCTCCCCTTCGATGAATAAGCGCCTGGCATGGTAATACCCAGCACGGACTCCTTGCCCAGCGCGTCCACGGCAAGGGCCGCCACAAGCGCCGAGTCAATGCCGCCCGAAAGTCCGATGACCGCTTTTTTGAAACCATTCTTGCCGCAGTAATCGCGGATCCCAAGAACAAGCGCGTTATAAACTTCTTCCGGGCTTCCTTCATTTTCAAGCAGAGGAACTTCGTACGGATGACGCGCCTGCGGGTCCCAGTCAAAAAAGAAAAGTCCTTCCTCGAACGCGGGAGCGCGGAAAAGCACACGTCCCGAAGCATCCGCGAAAAAACTGCGGCCGTCAAAAATCAGGTCATCCTGACCGCCAGTCTGATTAACATAAAGAATCGGAAGCTTGTATTTCCCGCAATGCCTGCGTACCAGCGCGTCGCGCACGGCCCCGACGCCGCGGTAATAAGGAGAGGCGGAAATACTGACAATCAGATTGGCTTTCTGGCGCGCAAGGTCCGCCAGGGGCTTCTGCTCATAGCGGTCATCCCAAAGGTCTTCGCAGATCAGCGGACCGATCTTCCATTTTTTCCATGGAATGACCGAACTTTTCCAGCCGGGCTGAAAAAAGATCTCATCCAGAAAAACATCGTAAGTCGGCAAAAGACGCTTGGCTTGCTTGCCCATCATCCGGCCTTTTGAAAAAAAGGCCATGGAATTGATGCTGCGGCTGCCCGGTTTTTCGCCGGCATCGATAAAGCCAAGCGCTGTAATGATCTTGAGCCTGCGGGTGGCACTGACTATTTCCTTAAGATGGCGGAGTCCTGTCTTGATAAAACTGGGCTTGTTGGCAAGGTCCCAGACGGGGTAACCGGAAAGGGCGGTTTCGGGGAAAACGATCAGATCTGCGGATTTCGCTTCAGCCGCGCGGATCCATTCCCGGATTTTCCGGGCATTGGCCGCGTAATCCCCAACGGTGGGGTTCATCTGCGCTACGGCGAAACGAAGTTTCGGCATGGTGCCTGCTGTGTAAAAATTTGGACCAGAGGAGGATCGAACTCCTGACCTCCACAATGCGAATGTGGCGCTCTCCCAGCTGAGCTACTGGCCCGTAATTGACCGCGGCAAAGCCGCCTGTGACTTTCAGGACGCCGGATTCAAAATCCGGCGCACGTAAACCCGCAGAGCGTCAAAAGCCTTTTCCTGCTCAAGCTCGTGAAACACCTCGTGATAAAAACCTTCGAAAGTTTTCATCTCTTTCTGCGGGGCCTGGACTTTTTCAAAAAACCGCCTGGCCTTTGAACTGTCCACGACCTTTTCCATATCCGGGGACAGCATGAAAACCGGGAACGGGAAGGAAATCTTTTCCATTCCCTCCAAACGGGAACCGTATAATAGCATTTCATGCACCAGCCGAACAGTAATTTTTCGCTTTATTAACGGGTCTTTTTTGTAGTTTTCCATCTCTTCCATGCTGTGCGTCAGGTGCGGCGGATACACCGGATTTCCATAGATAAAACGCGGAGCGAGGCTGTTCATGAGACGGTTAAACCAGACAAGCGGTTTTGCGAGATTCAGGCCGAAGCAGGGCGAGGAAAGGATCATGCCGCGTATTTTACCGGGGTTTGCCATGGCCCAGTTGACAGCCACCATGCCGCCCAGGCTGTTTCCAAATAAAATAATCTTTTCATTCAGATCGAATTTCTGACGAAGAAAATTGACGAACGCCGAAACATCGCGTAAGTAATCATCCAGCGAATCGACATATACGTCTTTTCCCGCCGATCTCCCCTGGCCCCGGTAATCAAAAACCGCGCTGGAAACACCTTCCTCCGCCAGGACCTTCATGAATTTCTCATAGCGGCCTGCATGTTCTCCATGGCCATGCAAAATGATGCAAACCGCCTTTGAAATATCCAGCTTTCGAAAGGTGTAAAAAAGATTCAGTTCTTCATTTTGAAAATGGCCTTCATAAATCCTGTCCATGTTCACCGGTCCCGCGATTCATTTCTCAGAGTCCCCGATTGATACATCTCATCAATCAGAAACTGATATTTCTCGATAACGACCTTTCGTTTTACTTTAAGCGTAGGCGTCAGCTCCCCTGACTGGAGCGTCATTTCAGCGGGCAGAAAGCGGAAATATTTTACCTGCTCATAAGGAGCAAGAGGGGCCATGCGCGCCCGAAGCCTTGTTCCCGCCCATTCGCAAATGTCAGCATTTTTTAAAAGGGCTTCCCAGGGAGCGGCCGGCACTCCCAGCTCTTCGGCCTTTTTTATCAGCTCCTGCCGGTTCGGAACAATCAGCGCGGTCAGGTAATTACGCTTGTCGCCCACGACCACGGCCTGCGCGAACAGCGGGTCGCCAAGAATCGCGGACTCCACATTGGCCGGAGAAATTTTCTTGCCGCCCGAGGTCGCGATAATATCCTTTTTACGGTCCGTGATATGCAGGTAGCCGTCCTGGTCCAGAACCCCTATATCGCCTGTATGGAACCAGCCGTCATGAATGCATTCCGAAGTCGCCAAAGGATTTTTATAGTAGCCCAGCATGACGCAGGGGCCGCTTGTCAGGATTTCCCCGTCTTCAGCGATCCGGACCCCGACATTTTTAAGCGGCTTCCCCACGGTCCCGAAACGGAACTCCTTTTCCGTATTGACCGCAATCACAGGAGAAGTCTCTGTCAGTCCATAGCCCTCCAGGATCAAAATACCAGCGGCATAGAAAAATTCCGCCAGGTCCCGGGACAAAGGCGCGCCGCCGGAGATAAAAAACCTGAGTTTCCCGCCCAGTTTCTTTTTAATCTTGGAGAACACCAGAATCTCAGCGATCTTGTAAAGAAAAGCGTCTTTGAATGAGAAAGTTTTTTTAAGGTAATGGTCATAGCGGCGCTTTCCCAGCTTCAGCGCCCAGTAAAAGATCTTTTTCTGAAGGGTTCCTGCATGCGCCAGCTTTTCCATGACTCCAGCGTAAACTTTTTCATAAAACCTGGGAACCGCCGCAGCCACCGTGGGACGGACCAGCGCCATGTCCTCCGCCACAGTCTGCATGTTTTCCGCGTACACAATCAGCGCACCGTGAAAAGCCATAAAATAATAACCCGCCAGACGCTCAAATACGTGGTTGAGCGGAAGAAATGAAAGCGCGGTATCACGGGGCGAGAGATGTATCACCTCCCTTGCTCCAAGGTAATTCTCCACAAAATTCCGGTGACTGAGCACGACGCCTTTAGGGCTGCCCGTGGTTCCCGATGTGTAAATAATGGTGGCCGGCTGATCAGGGCTGACCGAGGCCGCGCAATCCTTTAAGAAAGACTGTCCTGCCGACAGCTGGGCCTGTCCCGTTTTGAGAAAATTGTCAAAAGACAAAAGCCTGGGGTGGGCCAGTGTTCCCGGAGAATCGAAGATCGTCACGCAGCGGATGCCGGGGTGTTCCAGCATGACTTCACGGGTTCTCTGGAGCTGCTCTGCGGTGGACACAAAGAAAAACTCAATCCCCGCGTTTTCCGTGAAATAGCGGATATCTGCGCAGGAAGAAGTCGGATAAACAGGAACACCAACCGCTCCCAGACTCAAAATCGCCAGGTCCGCGACCGTCCACTCGAAGCGATTCTCGGAAAGGATCCCCACCCGGTCTCCGGCCTTGATGCCGTAATGGCGGAGCGCGAGGGCCGCCTGCTCAACACGCGCAGCCCAGTCTCTCCAGCTCAGATAGACGCGGGTTTTAACGCCCCCAGGTTTGGAAAACCAGGAAAGAGCGGGCCGCGTCCCGAACTCTGAGGCACGGCTTAGAAAAATCTGAACAAGATTGCTGTCCTTCTCGGCGAGAGGACGTGTAGAAGTCATGAAGGGATTATCTTTGCTGGCTTCTGCGGAGGCTCTCCATCAGCTGGCGGTTTCTTTCCGCCTCAAGAATTTGACGGTTTCTTTCCGTCTGTTCCCGAATCAGGCGGATTTTCTCCTGCCTCAGGACTTCCTCGATCTGACTGGCTCGAATAATATTCTGGGAGTTGCGGGCGTTTTCAATATCACGGAGGATCTGCTGGTGAATTCTTGCCTGCTCCCCGGCCTGGCGGATCTGCTCCGCCTGCTGGGCCTGTGTCATGCGAAGGTCATTATTGAGTTTAATAATATCGGTAATCTGCTGGTTGACCCTCTGGACTTCCTGCCTGCGGATATCTTCATTGCGCTGAATTTGCTGCATATCCTGCTGACGGCGGAGTTCTTCAGCCTGACGGGCTTCCTGAGCCGAACGCTTGACCTTGGCGTCCGCTTCGGCCGCAATTTTTTTGCCCGCGTCCGTAACCGGCTTCTTGTCCTGAAGCTGAAGCTTCTGGTTCAGGATCGAATTGCTGGAATTAGGAAGAAGGTCTACCGATTCCTGCTTTTGGTTTTCAACCGCAACCGCGGCCTCGAGGGGAACAACCGAGAAAGCCAGCAAAAAGGCAGAGATACTCCACAGACTCTTGTTCATCCGCTTATCGCCTCTCCCATTTTGTCTTAAGGGCATTGGCCAGAATGAATAATAAATTTTCTTTGAATTTCTTATGTAATCTTAGCACATTATAGAACAATTGCAAACTTTCGGGATTATCGGCCGTTCACTCTTCCAGCAGCTTCCGAATCTCAGGCAGGTGCTCCCGGGTTTTCTCTTCCCCAATCTTGATAAACTTCTCAGGAGAGTAGAACTCAGCCCAATGAGCTTCCTTTACGATCGCATGGATCATGACATCGGCCAGACTGCCGGAGGATTCAGCGATCTCGTACTCCAGAAACTGGATCGTATTCATAATCACGTTGAAAATATTAACGGCATAGCGGTTCCGGACTTTATCAATCCCCGAGTTCACGGACCTCTGAAGAATCCCGGCCGCCTTTGCGGCCTCGGCCTTTCTCCGGTTCTCCTCCGCCTGCATATGGTTGCGCTCAATACGGTCTTTCGGGCCAAGAAGAACATTAACCGCTATGATCTTCTTAACACCCAGAGACTGCAGGAGGCGGACCGGCAGCGGATCAACCACCCCTCCGTCAATCAGCTGCTTCCCGCGCCAGGGAAAAGGCCTGAAAATACCCGGAATGGAAATACTGGCGCGAATGGCTTCCGCCACGCTCCCCGTGTCCATGACCACTTCTTCCGATGTGAATAAATTGGCGGCCACAATCTTGATAGGAACTTTGAGGTCCTGGAAAGTCTTGTTCCCCAGGTAGGACTCGAAGAATTTAAGCACCTGGTTACCTTTAAAAAAGCCCCGGTGAGCGATGGACATGTCGCGGAAACCCAGGAGCTTGAAAAATCCGGTTTTTTTGTCAATGCCGTACGCGACTTTCTCAAGCTCCTCTGAAGTAAAACCCGCCCCCCAGAACCCGGCAACCAAAGCGCCGATGCTCGATCCCACAACAATGTCCGGAAAAATCCCCTCTTTCTCCAGCACTTTAAGAACTCCGATATGGGCAAGGCCGTAGGCCGCACCGCTTCCAAGGGCCAGACCCAGAAGACGTCCTGAAAATTCCTTGGCAAGAAACTTGACCGCGCTCTGATAACGCTCGAGCTGTTTCTCGGGATCAGGAACAAACGAAAAAATCCTGGCGCCCAGAACCGCTTCCTTTTTCTCAAAAAACTCCGGGCTTCTCTCATGATCGTCCAGAACAAGAACCCTCATTTCCGCCTGGGTAAAACCAAAATGCTGGGTAAATTCTTTCACCGCGCCCGCGGTTGCCGGCATATCAGAAGCCCGGGCGCCTGTAAATATATAAACCACGTCAGAATGCTTGATGGCTGAAAAACTGAAATGGTTCATGGCCGCGGGCATGCGCAGCAAAAGATAATCATACCTGTAGGTCAAAAGAGTCAGCAGCATGGCGAGACGCTTTTCATCCCGGCTGTTTTCCTCGCTCGATACGACGCGCAGATAAACAAACCCCTTGGGGTGCTTCATGAATGAGGCTTTGACATCGTTTTCGCTTGAAGGGTCCAGCTTGTCAAGGTCAAAGCCCGGAATATTCGATGTCTGAAAAATCTCCTGGATTCCGGGTGAAACAGCGGGAGAAAAATCCACGATCAAAACTTTCTTGCGCGTCTCCTCATGAAGGCTGGCCGCCATATCCATCCAGAAACGCAGAGCTGCCGGGGAATCTCCGTTAGAATAAAGGGCTGCAGTCTTGACTTCAACGCGGCTGGTACTCTCGATCTTTCCGAGCCGCACACCCATGGAACGGTTCAACTGATGAGAAACATTGGGTATGTCTTTAATCAGCTTCAAGAAATCATCACGGTCAAGCCTGAGGATAACGCCGTCGCGCTTTGCCTCTACCGTAGCGCTGTGCTTGCGCCCGGTCAAAAGAGAGGCTTCGCCGAAGTGGTCACCGCGGTAAAAGAAAAAAACCGTTTTTTCAGCACCTCCGGGACGGGGCTTGAGAAAAAGCCGGAAACGGCCGGAAATCACGACATAAAAAGCTTCGGAGGGGGTGCCTTCCTCGTAAACAATATCTCCCCGCTTGAACTCCACCAGGCGGGCTTTTTTCTCGATAAGTTTTTGCTCAGAAGGCGTCAGGGAGGCAAAAAGAGGGATATCCGCAAGGGAGTATTCCTTGGTAAATTCTATTTTTCTGCCGAATTGAAAGAATGACATAACTGTTTCATTATCGGCAGGATGGAGAAAAACCCAAAGGGCGGAAGAGAGAGAAAATCAGGCTAAAAGACGGGAGATTTCCCTCTTCCAGACTTTACGCAGGTCTTGCGCCTGCGCCTTTTTCATGGCTGGAAAAAAGGATGTATAGCAGGTTTTTTCCGCCTTCCGGGACCAGAAGCCGGAAGCGTGCCCCGCCAGCCTGGCAGCTCCCCAGGCCGTCGACTCCGTGACTTCAGAAACCATGACCGGAAGTCCAAGAAGATCCGCCTGAAACTGCATTAAAAAACGGTTTTTCGTAGCGCCGCCGTCGACTTTCAGGGTGCGCAGGGAATGCCCGCCCTGGCCTTCCATGGCATCCAGGACATCCGCAGTCTGCTGGGCAATCGACTCAAGAGCGGCCCGTACAATATGCGAGCGCGTCGTGCCCCGGGTAATCCCGGAAATCATGCCTCTGACATAAGGGTTCCAGTACGGCGAACCCAGGCCGGCAAATGCAGGAATCATGATAACGCCGCCCGAATCCCGAACCTCCCGGGCCATGGATTCGGTTTCTGCGGCTTTTCTGAAAAGTTTAAGGCCATCGCGCAGCCACTGGATCACAGCGCCGCCGATAAAAACAGCGCCTTCGAAAGCGTATACGCTACGCCCTTCGCGGTCGCATGCCAGAGTGGTCAAAAGCCCAAAAGGCGGTTTATGGTATTTTCTTCCGAGATTCATCAAAAGAAAACAGCCCGTGCCGTAGGTGTTCTTGGCCTCACCCGGCTTGAAGCAGGACTGACCGTAAAGCGCGGCCTGCTGGTCCCCTATCAGGGCAAAAATCCTGGCATTACCGGGAACAATGGAAGGATCGGCCGCGCCAAAATCAGAGCCCGAGTTCTGAAGTCTGGGAAGCATGACCGCGGGAATTTTTAAAATCCTGAGAAGCTCAGGGTCCCATTTGCGGGTCTTGATATTGAGAAGAAGCGTGCGGGACGCATTGGTGTAGTCAGTCGCATGGACTTTGCCGCCTGTCAGCTTCCACAAAATCCACGTGTCCACCGTACCAAAAAGAATCTCGCCTTTTTCAGCACGCGCGCGCAGCCCCGGTATATGGTCAAGCATCCAGCGGATTTTAGTGCCTGAAAAATACGGGTCCAGAACCAGACCGGTTTTCGCGCGAAATTTTTTTTCGAGTCCCCGGCGTTTAAGGTCTGAGCACATTTCGGAAGTGCGCCGATCCTGCCAGACAATGGCTCGAGAAACAGGTTTCCCTGTTTTTCTGTCCCACAGAATTGTGGTCTCGCGCTGGTTGGTAATACCTATGGAATGAACGCCTGAGGATTTTTTACCGGCACGCTGAATGGCAAGCCGGATGACTTTGCAGGTAGAG